>CACYBU010000210.1 GCA_902772665.1 uncultured Methanobrevibacter sp.
AATTTCAGTTCTCATATTATCCACCTATAATTCTGTTGAATATGCAGAATTGATAAGAGTTTTCTTACCAGATTTTTCCACACTAATTTTTTCAAGGTTTTGAGTGAATTCATCTTTTTGAGTTCTGGCAAATTCACCAACGACTATTTTACCTTCCAATTCTTTTGCACTCATTCTGTCTGCTGCTGATTTAAATACAGTATTTGCTTTCATTACTGCAGCCATAGCAGTAGGAGTTTTGAGTTTATTTTTACGACCAAAGTAGGTTGGACATTGAGTTGCAACCTCAATGAATGAAAATCCATCATTTTTCAATCCATCTTTTATGGACAATACCAGATTTTCCATTTGAACTGTTGTCCATCTTGCAGAGTAAGTGGCTCCTGCAGCCGCAACAAGTTCCGCCAGTTTGAATGGAGAATCGAAATTACCGTAGGGTGCAGTTGTTGCGAAACTACCTTTAGGAGATGTGGGACTTATTTGACCACCAGTCATTCCATAAATATTATTATTGATACAAATTACAGTCAGATTAATATTTCTTCTGGCTGAATGAATTAAATGATTACCTCCAATGGAAGCTGCATCCCCATCACCGGTGAATACAACAACGTCCAAATCTTTGTTTGCTATTTTTAAACCTGTTGCAAAACTTAATGCCCTCCCGTGAGTAGTATGAAGGGAATCACAGTTTAAATATCCTGGAATTCTTGAAGAACATCCAATTCCGGACACCATTGCAATATTATCAAAATCCATTTCCGCTTTTTCCATAGCTGCCAAAAAGGCATTCATTAATGCTCCGTTTCCACAGCCCGGACAGAAAATATGAGGCAATCTGTCTTCTCTTAAATACGGAAGAAATCTATTTTTATTTTTAGACATTTCAGTTTCCTCCTACTCTATTAATTCCATCTAAAATTTCATCAGGCACCGGCAGTAAACCTCCAATAACTCCCATCAAATGAACATTAGCGTTTCTTCCAAGTACACGGGCAATTTCATAATACATCTGACCCAGATTCATTTCCACAACAATTATATCGCCGGCATTTTTAGTAATTTCTTTTAACTGTTCATCAGGGAAAGGCCATGGAGTATCCAGTTTAACATAACCAACTTTTTTATTATCTGCTCTTGCTCTTTTTACAGCTTCAATCGCTGATCTGACAGGAGCCCCATAAGAAACAATTATAATATCTGCATCTTCACAGTTTTCATATTGAACGGAACAGATTTTATCCTTATTGTTTAAAACCTTGTCACAAATTCTTTGAACCAGCATGTCATGAGTTTCCGGATTATTGGTGTCAGGATATCCTCTTTCATCGTGAGTCAAACCTGTTACGTGAATATTGAATCCGTCACCAAACGCCGGCATCGGAGTGGTTCCATTTTCAACATTTTCAAACGGCAAGTAATCATCAGTTTTTTCAGGCCTTTTCCTTGCAACAATTTCAATATTATCCTTTACGACAATTTTTTCTCTCATGTGCCCTATAACTTCATCAGCCATGACAAATACTGGGCATCTGTATTCTTCAGCAAGATTAAATGCCCTTACTGTGAAATCAAAAAATTCCTGAACGCTTGACGGAGACAGTGCAATCGGTTCGTAATCCCCGTGTGATCCCCATCGGGCCTGCATCATATCACCCTGTGCGGCCATGGTTGGTTGAGCAGTTGAAGGAGAACCTCTTTGAACATCAACAACGACTATTGGAGTTTCTGTCATGAAAGCATAACCTATATTTTCCTGCATTAATGAAATACCTGGCCCGGAAGTAGCAGTCATTGATTTGGTTCCCCCCCAAGAACCTCCAATAATAGCTCCGGCGGATGCAATTTCATCTTCCATCTGGACAAATGAACCTCCAACTTTTGGTAATTCACGGGCTAAAGTTTCAGCAACTTCTGTAGATGGAGTGATAGGATAACCTGCAAAAAATCTGCAGCCTGCAGTTATTGCACCTTTAGCACATGCCTCATTTCCTTGAATAAAAAATTCTTCAGCCATTTTATACACCTACTTTTTATGCCTTGTGAATAACGGATTAAAATTAACATCTTCGTTCATCCACCAATTTTCCGGCAAATCAACTGTAATTGCTTGGTCAGGACATGCAACTTCACAAGTACCACATTTTGTACATCTCTCTTCAAACTTTACATATGGTAATTGAACTCCCTTTTTATTTACATCAGGAGATATTGCATATACATTTTTATAACACATGAATAAGCAAAGATGACATCCTTTACACAAATTTTCATCAATAATAATCAATTTAAAATCTCCTCTCATATTTATGATAAATAAATATAGAACATATTATATTTATATTAATAAACATTTAAATATCTTATGAAAAACGGCCAAAATTAAAAAATTTATTAAAATATTAAAAAAAATAATATTATTTATGAAACATATAACTACACCAATCAGCGAAGATGAAATAGCTAAACTGAATGCAGGTGATCAAATTACGATTTCAGGAACTGTTTATACAGGGCGTGATGCCGCACTTCCACAACTTGTTGAACTAATTAAAAAAGACGATGTTCCATTTGACTTGAAAGGCAGTGCGATAATGCATACCGCTTTTAGTGATGCCGGAATTGCACCGACAACAAGCAGCAAGGTTGAAATTGAATCCACAATTGCCCCCTTAAGCAGTGCAGGAGTTAAAATTCACATAGGAAAAGGAACGTTAAATGATGATACCGTTAATGCATTGGCCGAAAACAATTCAATTTTTGTAATAACCCCTCCTGTTGCAGCATTGCTTACAGATAAAGTCCTTGAAAAAAAGTGTGTTTTATTTGAAAATGAAGGCATGGAAGCCATATATGAATTAAAAGTAAAAGAAATTCCAGGAATTGTTGCAATCGTAGATGAAAAAAGAATTTAAGAAGAATTTAATCTTCTTCGTTTTCATCTTCAGTTACATCATTTTTATCAAATGAATCAATAAAATTGACTTTAGTGATTCCTTCGATGTTTCCCCAAATATCTCTTGCGATTCTGAATCTTATAACGGTAATGTCCATGTAAGATTGCTGATCGAATTTGGACAATACTGGCAAGGTAATATTTAAAACACCATCAACAAGCTCAAGTTCAGTTTCATCAATGTTTACTTTAGGATTGAAGTAGTGTAACTCAATCATACTTTTGATTTTATCCTCATCATCTTCAATGATTTCGGTTACTTCAACATCATAAATCAAATCTTTTCCAGCTAATTCATGGTTGAAGTCAACTCTTACTCTTCCACCGTTTACAGTTAAGATTTTACCTGTGTTTCCTCTATATTCGATATTCATACCCGGCATAGGAGTCATACCATTTTTTTTGAATTCTTTCATCGGTACGAATTGAACTAAAGAATGATCTCTAGAACCAAATGCATCATTGGAATCTACTTCAACAGTTTTTTTATCTCCTTCTTCCAATCCAACAATTGCCCGTTCAATAGGAGGTAATAAGTGGTTTCCACCTACAACAATTGGGATTGGTTTATAATTTTTTTTATCTTGAAAAATTCCAGCTTCCTGTGCAATCTCTTCATATGTAGTATCAAACACATCATCAGTGCCTTTTATTTTACCAGTAAAGTTTACTCTAACAAAATTTCCGTTATCTACAACCATAATATTAGCTCCATACTAATTTTTGATTAATCATTAATAAAATATAAGATTAGTATTAAGTGAAATATCAACAACTTTCTCTTCACACTAATTATACAATAAATAATTGTGTACTTTTTACTTTATAAATTATACTGTTAGAAGTGTTGAAATATTCAAAAATTCAAATCTTTAATCATAATAAACATCATCTTTACCGTGTGCAGTCAGAATATCATATTATCTTTTCTTTAAACAGTTTATTTAATTCTTTATTAATGTGTTTGCTGGAGTGCTATGATAACTGTGAGGTTCCTAATTTGTGAGGCTAACTCTATTTTTGTTTCATCAATATGCTTTTGCATCCATCGTAAATCTACTAAAATAATCCTATTCATTATTCCTTCCAAGATTATGTGATATTTTTTATCATTCTTAGAGTGTTGCTTTGTAAAAAGACACGATTAAATTATTGATTCGTAGAATATCTTTTAATTTAGTATGTAATAGTGCTTCAGGTAAATATTTTTTAAGATTTATTAAATGTGAACGAATCTTCTTGGATAAATCATCTTTAATTTTCCATATTTTCTCAAAATCATCGATAACCTTTTAAATGATTTTGATTTTAAAATTCTTGATATTTTTTTAATATATTTGTTACCTTCTTTTATATACTTTTTGTATTTTCGTTTTTAAGCTTTGAATTGACTTATTTCAGCTCTTAAATTTATTCATTTTTTCAATGTTATTTTTTCATCATTTGTCTTCATTTTTTGGTATGCCTACTCAACATTTATATTTTTTCTTTAAATCATATAATTTTTATTATTTTTCATATATTTATTTATTAAAAGTTTTTATTCTTCTTTTTATACGATTGTGTAGGAGATTTATTTTTTCAATTAAACTTCAACTGAAATTTGAAAAAAAATACTTTTCAAATGGTCTTTCTAAAAAGATAATATTAACAATAAATATATTATCATTCATGCAAAGAAGAGGAGCAGTCAATCTACCCCTTCATGGAGGACATCCTCCAGGTTGGTTATTTTCAAGAATGGTTAAATTATCAGGAGCATTAGCTTCAGTAATCATTGAAGAGTACAGTATGGAGGAATTTTTAAATCGTATATCCAATCCTTACTGGACTATAATTTAAAACCTACCAAAAACACCAATAATAATATAAATTATAAAAAAAGTAATACTACATAATCACATTCGTCACTAACTTTTTCATAAGACAAAACTAATTTTTATAACTAACTTCTCAAAAACACAACAACCAACAGATTTTTAATAAACTTCTTTCAACACCCCCCACACCAC
>CACYBU010000211.1 GCA_902772665.1 uncultured Methanobrevibacter sp.
GTGTTCATCAGGATCAGTTAGTATTTCAAATAATTCCTTTAATTGCTTATCAGTTAGTCTTGATTCAGCACCATTATTGGAATAGTCGGCTTTAAGACCATCAATTCCCATTTTATCATAGTTTTTCACCCACATGCTGGCTGTGTTTCTATGCACGTTCAGATATTCAGCAGCTTTTTTTAGAGTTTCTCCTGATTTTACCATTTGTACTGCGAGTATCCTTTGGTATAATTTATATTCCTTTTGGTACTTTTTTAACTCTTTTTTAAGGTCTGCAATTTCTTGTTGGTCAGGTGATTCGTTGATTGACATGATTAAATTATTTGTCTGTTAAAGTTAATAAATTTAAGGTAATGTACTATGCTTTTTTATTATTTTCCAAGTATTCTCCATGGATGGACATTATCATGAAATAGGTGAAATATAATCTGTTTACAAAAGCATATTCACCACTATTTTCTCTTCCTATTGATTCTAGAATATTTAATTCTTTGGCTTGTAATAAAAATCTATCAAATACTCTTGCTTCATTTGGATTTAGTAATTTTTTAACTTCAGATTTTTGAAAAGTCATTAAGCGATGCTTACCTAATCTGATTAAAATATCCTCATAGTGTTCGCTTCTAATTTTGTTTAATTTTGATCTGATTTGTTTTTTGCCTATTTCTTCAGCAGCATTAATAATGCCCGTTATTGCAATTTCTTCAGTTATTTTAAAATCGTCTTGTGCATTCCAGAAAACTGAATCTCCTATTTGTTGCATTATTAACGGCATCCCCCAGGAGTAATATACAAGAGATGATAATGATTTCTCATCGATGAATTCGAAATTAAATTCTTTGAAGGTGTCTTTGAAGAATTCTTCGATTTCATCATCTTCAAGCTTGTCGATTTCTATTAACTGGAACATACGGGAAAATGATTCGTTGATATCGCATAAGTTGTCAAATTCCTTTGGATAACTTATCCATGTGAAAATTGCAGGGACATATTCTTCATTAAAATCTATTGTTTCAAAAAATCCTTTATACCAGTTGGTAAATTCAATATTGTCTGACAGTCCATTAATGTCATCGATTAATATGAATATTCCGTATCCTTCAGGTAAGTTTTCACATGTTTGGTTTAGGAAGTTTGCGAAATTGTTTTTCACGTCTTGGATTAATTTTTTTTCATTTTTGAGTGAAAATCCGGTTCCTGTGAATTTGACTTCTGAAAACATTGTCGATGAATAGGTTTACCAGATTTTTGCCAAGGTAATTTTTATCGAATTCATTGAATAGTGCTTCGAGCAGTTTTTGTATTAATTCATCTACTGTTGTTCCTCCACCATTATTTAGGTGGATAGGAATCATGTTAAAGTTATCTTCAGCAACACGGGAAACATATTTTGCAAATGATGTTTTTCCCATCCCACGTTTGCCTGTGATAAAAAAATGTTGCGGAACCCCTGTATGAATCACTTTAGGAATATTTCGAATAATTTTTTTACAATCTTTTATTCTGCCTTTGAATTTGTAAGGGGAAACCGGTTTTCCAGGTTCAAATGGTGAATCATAAAAATCTTCTATTGTAAATTCCATTCATATTCCTCCATTAATTGATTCAGATTTAAAATATAATTAACAATAACTTTATAAGTTAATATTTAAATATATTTGGCACCAATGTCGGTGACTTAAGGAAAATTTTTAATTTCACTCTCTGATTTTTTGATTTTTAGCACAGAATTACATCTTACCATAAGATCTATTATAGTTTTTTGGTTTTCTTGTTATTATTGGATAGGACCTATTCTTTTTTATTTTATTAGGTTCCAAACAGGATTCAGATATTAACCACAAAGTAAGTGTGTTTACATTACGTTTATCTGGATTTATAATCATTTGAAATAGGAAATCATTTAATGTTTCTGATTAAATTCGCAAAGTCTATCTTGTATTCATAATCCTCTAAATGCTTCTTTGTTTTTTTTTTCATGATTTTATTTTCAACCAACTTGTTGCGAATGTTATAGTAAACTAAATCCAATGTTATATTTTATTACTGTTGTGTAGACGTCTTGTTTTATATTTTCCTTGGTATTGACATTGCTAGAAACTTAACTTTTTTTGTTATTAATTTGTTAATAAAATTTAAAATAATATAACATTGTTATATCTTTGTTTTATA
>CACYBU010000212.1 GCA_902772665.1 uncultured Methanobrevibacter sp.
ACTCAAAAAACTAGTCCAAATGGATGATTTAAATCCTGAAGCTAAAAAAATCATCAGCACACTGATGATACTATGAGATGGAACCAACTCCATCTCCAAAAAACACCACAAACCATCAAAAAATATAATACAAAAAAATCCACTACATTCAATACTCCATTTTTTAACAATAACACATGATGTTTTGAATTTTCAGCCTATTTTTAAATCAAAGACTATTTAACCAACAAATAATTATCACACCATATCTGCCAAATAGTCCATAAACATGTTCAAATTGTATTAAGCAAATACAACGATAGTAATTACCATCCACTGCACCTATTTCACCCCGGACGACCTTTGGGAAAAATATGAAAATGTTATAAACATGCATTAAATGGTAAGAATAAGAGAAAATATAAAACAGTAGAAGGTATTGAAGGTGAGATGAAAATCAGGTGGATTAAATGTGTACCTGGACAAGGCATAATCATCAAATCCCCATGCAGAAATAAGACTGTCACTAATCTGGTCAGCTTTAATGAGCAATTCAATAATTTCAATGAGATTAACCTGATTGGTTTGGATTATCCATAATATTAAATACTTCAACTACAAATCTGTAGTGACATTTGTTGAAAATATTTTTTCCGCAGTGATTGGGGATTTTTTTGAAATAATATCCTCGATATTTTCCAATTCCTTTTCACTAATCAAATAGATTTCCAAATCACCATTTGTTTTAATATCTGCCTCCAAATCAAATTGATGTTCATCCATATCATTATTTCCAAAATCAAAGCATATTGAATAGAGAATGTCAGATATTCCTTCATTGATTATTTTATATTTTGTTTTTTCTGTTTTGAGATGCGTAATATCAAGATTTTTCGGTTTTTTAAATACTAAAACATATTTACCGTGAGATTCCAATTCCTTTTTAAGGAACTGGTCAAAATTCAAATTCAATGTTAATCTTAAGACATCATCTTCAGGAATGATTATCTGATTTAATTCAATGAATAAATGTTCAGTAGGTCTTTTAATTATCAATAAATATTGTGTGCATAGTTTTGTTAGGTAAAAATTATTTTTCTTCCAATCAAAAAAATATATTAAAAAAGCAACTAGCATTGCTAAAAATAACACTATGCTTTGCCAAACAGGAAGTTTAGCTAGAATTGAAATGATTGTCGGCGCTACAATAGAAAAAATTCCAATTAGTGTACCTATGATTGCATGGTCATCATGCCATTGATTGATAGCATCAATGTTATTATGTAATATTGTTTGAAACATTTTTATTCATCCATATATTTTTCAAAAATGCCTATAATTTCATATAACTTTTCTTCATAGTTTCTTTTGATTTTAATGCTGTCCCTATAATATATGAACCTGTATTCTACTTGATTTATTAGAAAGTGAATTTCTGCTTCAAAGAAATAATATTCGTCTTTTAATGTAGCATTACAGTATGCTTCATTTAACTTATTGCTGTAGACAATTTCATTGTCGTGGATGAATTTTATATTTTTATAATCAGCATTGCAAATCATGTCTCTTTCCTTTTTAAAAGAAGAGGAGAATAAAGAAATGTTTCCATTAAGTACCCTGTAAAGAAACTTGAAAGCTTTTCTTTTGAGGGATCTTTTTTCTGTAATGATGAATAATAATTTAGAATCGATGCGGTATATAAATTCAACATTGCACTCGGAAATTTTACCTTTAACTGTATTTGCATCATGATTTTCAATATTTATTTCATGGATTTTTTCAAAATCATCTATTTCTAAATCCATGTTCCTTATTTTATAAATATATAAAATCATTTTAATCACGGCATTATTCTTTTATTTTTTTGGAATATTTTTCCCTGTATTCTTTAAATGAAGCTTCAGTTTCATCAAATTCTTCTTTTGCTTTTTCAAATAATTTATCAATATAATCCAAGCTTGGATATTTTTTATCATTAGGATAATCTTCCCATTCTTTGATTACATCAGCAAGTTCATTTATAAATAACAATGATAATTGAAGTTTTTCACTATAATGCAAGTCTTCTAAACAACCGCTGGAAAGAATATGTATTCTGCTTGTTTCATCAAATCCGTTTTCGGTTTCTTTTTTGAAAACATCGATTATAATAATAAAATGATTATCATCATATATAAATTCTCCTCTGAAGTGATTTAATGATTTTTTATTGAATAAACCATAGCATATTGGTAGAGAAGGTAATTCTAGATGTGATTCTTGTGTTTTGATACTTGGAGGAGTATTGTCGTGTTCAATATTTGAAGAATTTGGAATTCCAACTCTTAAGTTTTCAAAGGATTCTAAAGTTATATTATCAGAAATTTCAACATTTTCATATAATTTCCACAACATCCAAAGTAAAAAATCATGCTTAATGTTGATTTCACTGAAAGTTATTTCATTTTCATTTAAAAAATCATATAAGATCTCTTTCGGAGTATCAGTGAAATCTTTCCTACCAATTATACAGATCAGATTTATATCAGGCAATATAATTGTATCCACATAATTGGGATTTGAAAAAGCACCTTTTCTTATTGCAAAGGAGTTTTTGAAGATTTTTGAAATGAAAACATCTCCTTTGAATAATTCATTAATCCCTGAATCGTAGTCTTTATCCTGAACACGTTTATCATCATCATAAATTGTTTTTGTTTTATAAGAATAAACGTATTCTTCAGTGAAACCTTCCCAATATTTATTATTATCGGAATTTATATTTTCACAGTAGGGATTAGTTTTTTTAGCATCGTCAATATATTGTTGTGCCAATTCCTCTGAAAGTTTATTATCAGTCTTTATAATCTTACTTATTATAACTTTATTTGCATGTCTGATTAATTCCTCAGCCACATTAATCACCTACTTTATAGTAATAGAATTATTTATTAAATTCTTAGTATATAAAGTTAATTAAGCTCATTAAGCAATATTGCTTTGAGTTTGTAAAATTGTAGTGACTTCGTAAATTAATACTTTCAAAGGAAAAATCACTAATTTAATGGACAATACCTTAACTAGCATATAATTATCAAACTATATCTACCAAATAGTCCGTAAACATGTTCAAATTGTATTAAGCAAATACAACGATAGTAATTACCATCCACTGCATCCATTTCACCCCGGACGACCTTTGGGAAAACTATGATAATGTTATAAACATGCATTAAATGGTAAGAATAAGAGAAAATATAAAACAGTAGAAGGTATTGAAGACGAGATGAAAATCAGATGGAACAAAAGATATGTACTTGGATTAGGCATAATCATCAAATCCCCCCACAGAAACAACACCCCGTTAAAGTAGTAGTTAATGATGGAGATAATATGCATCCTGCAGTACTGGAAGAATTTAGGTGTGGAACATCAACTTTGTGGTTTTCATATTTTGCAAGATCTTTGCAAAAAGATCATAGAAAAAATTAGAAGTTTTATAATAGAAAAATAAAGAATTTAGAAGATAAAATATTAGAAAATGAAGTTAGAATCAATGAAATAAGTGAATTAAGAGCAGGAAAAATAGGCAAGCCAACTAAAGAAGAACAACCCTTAGTTGATGAAAAAAATAATTTAAAACACGAAAATCATCAAAACACGGCCAAAATAAAAAAAATTAACAAGTAAACTCAAAGAATATGTGACTATTAAAGATTACACCTCAGATATGATAAAAGCAGAAACTAAACAAGAAGGTAAAAATAGATGTACTCGATTTGTAAAAAGTGTTGATGAAAGACCCGAGGAACTACACGGTTTCATTAATAACTTACCTAAAAAAATAGAACAAAAACTATTGAACACAGAATATGAGAATGTTCCAATAACCAATAATTATATCATTTAACAAGACTGAACAGACATGATAAAAAGAAATATAATACCATAGATGGTGTTATAGACGACATTATTAAAAACATTACATTGGGGAAAAAGGGTGGTACTTGGTAAATGTTAAATATCAATTTCCCAGTACAGAGGAAACAATGCCCTAACATTTATTTAATTGATGTATAGGCAATTTTTAATAAGTTAATTTTTAAATTAATAATATTTAAGTATAATTAGAATTATAAATATTAAGTAATTATGGAGGATTTTAATGTTGTAGGCTATGGATTTCAGGTTAACAATACCTTGAATTTTATCTTTGCCTACATAGGGTATTTGATTTAGCTCTTTAAATTGTTTCATTATACCGTAAAGGTGATTCAACAATGTTTCTTAATTTGTACTTAACTTTGGCTTCATGTGTGTCCATTTTAAGTAACATGCTTATCATATCTTCTGATCCA
>CACYBU010000213.1 GCA_902772665.1 uncultured Methanobrevibacter sp.
ATATGCTGTTTGAATTTTTTTCGCTACCCTTGAGTAATACTTTTTTGTTGGATTTGCAAAAAATAATTAGTATATTTCCAACCCTCAGAATATTTTTTTTTAAGTTAATTATTTGTAGTTTTGCAAAATTTGGTCAAAACTTTTTTATATTTTTACAGTGTTTTCATTTTTTTTCTTTAGATGCAAAATCTATTAAATATCCATCATTTTCAAGTTTATATTGTAAATCCACGGAAGACCCTGCTCTTATCTACAATATAATTTGGTTTTCATTGATATTAACATTTTTTGCTTCCTTCGTTTTTTGCAGAGAAAGACTACTCTGATTCCTCTTCATCTTCATTTATAATGTCAATATTGTAATATTTATATCTATAAGACATCTTAAATCCAGATATAACTTCCCTTTTTGGCCGTTTTCTAGGTTTTATATTGGGACCGTTCATGTCTTTAAATTTTTCCTGATGAGGTTTAGCTAAATTTTTATTTTCTCGACGATATTGATAATTTCTATGACGGGAATGAGGAGACTTGTACATTCTCTTTCTAAGCAAGCGTCTGCTAGTTGAAACTCGCCTTAACACGTTAATCACTTATCTTCTGTTTAAATTTTTGGTTGCTGATTTATCTAAGGTGGCCTGTATTTCATCAATTCTCTCAACTACTACTTTAATAGCTTGTTCACCTTGACGAGTCGGATTTATTCCTTGTTCTACAAGTAATGCATCTCGTATATCTCTTAATCTGTCAATTGAATCTATTTTCATGATAGTACTATAAAACATTTTGGATTTTCCTCCCTAAACTATTATTGGTTTTATTTAATATCATAAAAATATTTTATGTTTAAGGACAAATTAATAAATATGTTTGTCAGACAAGAAGTCATCTATCTTGCCGGAGGATGTTTCTGGGGTGTTGAAGCATTCATTTCCAGACTTAAGGGCGTTAATAATACTGAGGTCGGTTATGCCAATGGCCGTGATCTTGCACCGACTTATGAAAAGGTTTGCAGTGGCAAAACAGGTCATGCTGAAACTGTTAAAGTAACTTATAATCCTCAATTCATTTCTCTTGAATGTATTTTGGAGAATTTTTTCAAAATCATTGACCATTATGTTAAAAATCGTCAGGGCCAGGATGTCGGCACACAGTATCGCACGGGTATTTACTGGCAGGAGGATTCACAAAAAAGTATTGTTGTTGATTTTTTAAAATCAAAACAAAAGTTATCATCAAAAAGGATTGTTGTTGAGGCTCACGGTATAGGCAATTTTTACCCCGCAGAGGAGTATCATCACAAGTATCTTGAAAGGAATCCTCATGGTTACTGTCATGTTGATTTAAATTTAATTGATGATGAAGAATTCGACCACCTGACCCGTCAGGAGTATGAAATAACACAGCTTTCTTTAACAGAAACTCCTTTCAGTGTTAAGTATGATGATTTTTTTGAAGATGGTGTATGTGGATGTGGTTGATGGTGAAGTTTTGTTCTTATCACAGGACAAATTTGACTCCGGATGTGGCTGGCCGGCATTTTCAAAACCTGTTTCAGAAGATGTAATTATAAAGCACAGGGATTTTTCACATGGAACAACACGAATTGAAGTAAGAAGCGCTAAAGCAAATTCACATTTGGGTCATGTGTTTCATGACGGGCCAGGAGGTGGTGAAAGATACTGCATCAATTCAGCGGCCTTAAAATTCATACCAAAACATAAAATAAATAATGATTTAAATGATTACGAAGAATAATAATATTATGAAATTGGATGAAATCTCAAATTCCGAATTTAAAAATTATATCAATCTTGCCTATATGCAGGGGGAAAACAATAATCATGAGGCAATTTTAAAAATAGAAAGGGACATTCAGGAATACATTAAAGACAATGTATTTATAATCTCTGTTGAAGACAATACTCCTGTTAGAATTCCTTACGGCAATGACGGTGAATATGTAGTTCCGGTTTTTACAGACAAGAGGGAATATATACTGGGCATGCAGTATTTCTCATTGAATGTGATGGATGATAATAAAGACTACATTATTGAAAAACTTGATTACTTTAAAAAATTAAAACAAGATCCTAATTTCTTAGGATATCTTGTTAATATCAGTTCGGCCAGTTATATCATAAACACCGGGTTAATCTAAAAATTCTTTTTTGATATCTGATACTATTTGTTTAAACCTGAGTGATACTTCGTCTTTAGGGTCAAGTACTGATATGGTTGCGTCGTTTGAAGGTGATTGTGAAACACTTTCTTCAATTGGCAAATCACCTAAATAGGTTATTTCCATCTCTTCGGCAAATGCTTCTCCATTTCCTTTGCCGAAAATGTGTAATTTTTCACCGCAGTGAGGACAGATATAGTATGCCATGTTTTCAATGAGTCCTATTTTATTTATATTCATCAGTTCAACCATTTTCACACATTTAAGCACATCTTCCTGTGACACTACATTTGGTGTGGTAACCATCAATACCAAATCTGCATCTGGAATGGTTTGAAGAACAGTTAAAGGTTCATCTCCAGTTCCAGGAGGATTATCTATGATTAAAAAGTCAAGCTGCCCCCAATGAGCATCAGAGATTAACTGTTTAATTGCACCGGTTTTTTGCGGACCTCTCCAGATAATCGGCCTGTCAAGACTGTCAATTAAAAATGCCATAGACATTACTTTTAACCCGCTTGGAGTTACAACCGGGAAAATGGAGTGTTTATATTGTTCTTTTCTTGATTCGATTATTTCACGCTGCTCATCATCAGTTAAATCTTTACCTGTGAAGTCTTCTTCAACAATGTTTTTAAATGCATCAAACTGGTACTGGTTGAATTCATCTTCAAACATGTCAATTCCAAGCATTTTGGGAATGTTTGGTCCGTGAATATCGGCATCCAAAATACCTGTCTTATAACCCATAGCCTGCAGGGTTTCGGCAATGTTTGCTGCAACTGTAGATTTACCGACTCCTCCTTTTCCACTCATTACAACGATTTTATGTTTAATCTGACCCAAGTTTCTGGCTAATCTTATTTCTTGTTCAATCATTTGTCTTTGTTGTTCGGGTGTCATCTGACCCCCGTGACCATGATGTCCGTGACCATGTTCTGGCATTATATATCACCTCTAACTAAATTTTTTACTTACTTCTTCAACAGCAAGGATTAACGGATCTGTAACCATTGATACAGGTGGTGCGTAAGCAAATTCCATATTGCTTAAATCAAA
>CACYBU010000214.1 GCA_902772665.1 uncultured Methanobrevibacter sp.
CAATAAAAATTATGCAGGAGATGTAGATTCCGCCAGTTTTACTATATTAAAAACCACCCCAACTATAAATGTCAATACCGTCAATGTCAATTATCCCAATGACATTACAGTTAATATTATTTCCAATATAGACGGCACATATATTGTTAAAATCGCAAATAAAACACAAAATGTTAATTTAAAAACAAATACTCCCAAACAAGTCAGATTCACAGATTTAAATGCTGGCAATTATAATGTAAGTGTAAGCTATATTGAAACAGTAAACTATAATGCCGTTTTAAAAAATACACCAGTAAATATTCTAAAAGCATCATCTAAAGTTTCAATTAATACTATTGGCAATCATGAATATGGCAAGGGCTTTGATGTTAATTTCCATGTCGTTAATCATACTAGTGTGAGTTATATTATTAAATCAAAAAACGGTAACGTTGTAGTTAATGCCACTGCAGATAGTTTAAATAAAATCAGCATTCCTGTTTTAGATGCCGGCGAATATATTGTCACAGTTTTCAATTGTGAAAATGAGAATTATACTGGTGATGAGGCATCTGTTAATTTCACAATTTTAAAAGTTACTCCAAATATTACTGTTAGTGTATCCGATGTTGGTTATCCAGGTAACGTCATTATCAATGTTAAATCTGATGTTACAGGATCTTACACTGTAAGAGTTGGTAAAGTGTCTAAAACTGTTGATTTAGTTGAAAATAAACAATCTAAGGTTGTCTTTAATGGTTTAAATCCTGGCAGTTATGATGTTTTTGTTGGTTATGATGGAAATATTAATTACAATTCTGTTTTAAAAAATACTATTGTTAAAGTGTTTAAAGCTGATTCTTCCGTTGTTATTAATCCTATTTCTAATGTAACCTATAATAATCCAACATCCATTGAATTTAATATTATTAATAGAACTAAGGTCACATATATTGTTAAAAGCATTTCTGGAGAGATTGTTGTTAAAAATACAACAGTTTCCGGTAACAGTGCAGATATTTCCAATTTGGCCGTTGGAAATTATATTATTACAATAGCCAATGCTGAAAACGATTGTTATAATGGATATGAGCAATCAAAGGAATTTACAATTAGTAAGGCCACTAATAATGTTGAAGTTAATGTTGTTAATACTCTACTGCCGGACAGTGTTGCTGTTAATATTAAAGCTGATGTTGATGGTGTTTATAATGTAAGTTTTGGTGAATTTTCCGTCTGTGTTAATGTTGAGTCCGGTGAGGGCTTTGCTAAAATTGATTTGCCAATGGGCATTGATTATATAACAACTACCTCATTTGCAGATACTCAAAATTATACACTAAATATTAAAGAAGCCAAATTAAATGTTTCTAAGAGAGTGAATAATATTAAAATTGAAGTAGATTCAGTTACTTATCCGAATAATATAACTGTTAAAGTTACAGCAGAAATTGCAGGCATATATATTGTTGATATTAATGGAAGTGAAATTAATATATCAATAAAAGAAAATAATGGATGCGGTTTAAAAACTGTTCATTTAATTCCTGGAAATTATACTGCTAAAGTTATAAACAGCACAAGCAATTTTTATGAATCCAACATTACTGAATGTAATTTCACAGTATTTAAAGGATTAAACATAGTTAAAGTATTTGTTGAGGATGTTGAATGCGGATATTGTACTGATATTTATGTAACTGCTTCTGTTAAAGGAAATTACACAATTAATATAAATGGTAGTGACGTGCTTGTCGAAGTCATAAATGATGGTTCTACAGGAGTTATAACCACTGATAAATTTACTAAAGCTGGTGAATACTATGCCAACGTAACATCCAAATTAGAATATTATGATGAGACCTTTATTAACTGTGTATTTACTGTTTTTAATAATATTAGAATTTTTGTTGAAGTTAGTGATAATGTTAGTGTAGGCAATCCTGTATTTATTAGTGTTTTGATGGATAAATTAATTAATGGCTCTGTTAATATTAAAGTGGATGATACAGATCATATTGTTGACGTTGTTGATGGCAGTGCAAATTACACTATCTGTGATGCATGTGAAGGGATGCATAATATTGTTGTTTTGTATCTGGATGATGATAATAATGTTATCAAATCCGCCAGGGCCAATTTCACAGTTAAAAATAATGAAGGAATAGTAATTGATCCTGATGTTGCATTCAGCTATCTTAATATAAATGACACCCCTGTCTTTTCTATTAATTTACCAGCCAATGCCATGGGCAATTTAACTATTCTGGTTGATGGTAAATATTATAATTCAGTTTCTTTAGTTGACGGCAAGGCTAATGTGAATATTAGTAATTTATCCAACAGTGCTCATGATATTACTATGCTTTATTCTGGAGATTATAATTATCCCTGTATGAATAAAACATTTAATGTTTCTGTTCTAAAACCTGATTACAGACCAGTTAAAATCACTCCGTTTTTCAAATTTTTAAAAGTTAAAAAACATATTTTAAAACATTTCAACTGTGCTAAAATTGTTAAAGTCATTTTGAAGACTAAAAAGGGTAAAAAGTTAGGTAAAGTGAAAGTCACCTTTAAGTTTAATAAAAAATCTTTAAAAAAGATTAAGGCTAAAAATAAGAAAGGTAAAAAGTTGCTGAAAAAGTTAAAGAAAGGTTATACAGTTAGAACTAATATTAAAGGAGTCTTTACTCTCAAACTTAAAAATAAATATTTAACCTTTAAAAAAGGCAAATATGCTTTCACAGTTACTTTTAAAGGGAATAATATCTATAATAAAGCAACTAAAAAAGGCAAAATAAAAATTAAATAAATCTTAACTGATATATTTTCTAACAACCCGTTTAAAAATGATAGGGATACCTCCTTCATTTTCCACACGGCCTCACAAAATAGGAACCTCACTGTAATAACCATTAAATGGGCATCAAAACCCTCATCACCATTAGCCTACATCGTAATTTTTACATTTCTTTTAATGATTTTATTCTTATAACTTACCTGGTATCGTAGATTTTTACCTGCCCTGAGTTTTTTAAGAACCTGTTTTTTAATAGTCAGTTTTGCAATACCTCTCTTATTTGTTTTTACAATATAAACTCGATTATTGAATTTGAATTTAAGCTTTTTAGCTTTAATAGCTTTACCATTAATTTTTAAAGTTGCTTTAATAACCAGTTTTTTTGCAGATTTTTTGATTTTAACCTTGTTGAGAGATAATTTGATTTTAGGCTTTAAGACTGTAACAACTCTCCAGTTTGACAAATCCTCAAATCCGTCGGCACCGTAATAGCTGATGTAGATATCATGTTCACCGACTCCAAGGTTTTTAAGTGAGAATTTCGCAATGCCGTTTTTGATATTGACCCTGTGTTTTTTATCGTCAATTTCAAATATCACATATCCCTTCGTGGTTTTTGGAGTTTTCACCATGACGTATTTTTCCTCGCCACAGTTGAATCTGTATGTTAGTGTGATTTTTGCAGCCACACGAATGGTTGAGGTCATGTCTGTGACGTTGTAGTCAGTACCTGTGTATTTGGCTATGACGGTGTGATAACCTGGAGTTAGAGAATCGACCCTGATTTCAGCATACCCCTTTGTGAGTTTTTGTGATTTGAACAGTATACCGTCTATGTATACCTCAAGATTGCCATGGGCATCGGATGGCAGGTTCAGGGATATTTTAGATGAATCCCTGTATTCAACGTCATATGGAACGTGGAAATCATATTTGACTGTGAAATTATAGGTTTTATTAAGTGGATAGTATTTCCCGTCACCTTTATATGATACTTCCATAGTATAGTTTCCACGGTCAAGCTTTGATATATCAACTTCAACCACATTGTTCGCCATTCCCTGTGAATGGGTGAATTTATATTCGTTTCCATTGATTTTAACTGATAATAGTTTGTTGTTTAATGTATCAGGAAGCATTATCTCGATTGTGTTTTTATCGCCGAAAGTGTATCCGTAAATCCACACGTCAAAGTCATATGCCATGCGAATCGGCTGTGTTTTTGTTCTTGAAAATCCGTCGGCATCAAAAACCACAGTAATTTGTTTGTCAGTGTATTTTATATATTCCTCAAGGGACAGTATGTATTCACCGTTTTCTGTTCTGGCGGTTTTAATCAGTTTGTCGTCGATGTATACTTTAACTGTACCTGTTGTATTTTTGAATGTTTCAACTGAAATGCAGTCGTCATGTGTAATATTGAATGTTTTCGGAATGTTTATTATGACGTTGGTGAGAGTAAAGTTGAATGTTCTGCTGAATGGACGGTAGTAACTGTCTCCGGAATATATTACCTTTAATGTGTGATTTCCTAAAGAAAGGTTTGAAAACGGATTACTTTCCCAGTAAAGGAGAGGTTTTGCAGTCTGATTTGAATAGAACTTGTCGTCGAAGTAGAATTCAAGGGTGCCGTTTGCTGATCTTGGAAAAACCATCACTGGAGAGTGGGAGTCGTACTGAAGGATTTCCTCGGGAAAACGGAGTGGATTATATTCCGGCGGGAATTTCATTATCTTCAGTGTTTTATTAATGTTTAAGTCAATGTCGTTGTAGAATGCTGAAACCTTATAAGTTTTACAGTCCAGGAGAGGATAAATTGAAACTATGAATCCTGGATTTTTCACCGGAAGGGTGACTGGGACTTTAAATGATTTGTCCGTTATTGTCCGGTTGTAGATTGTTTCGTCATTTATCTTTAGGCAGAACTCTCCTGAAGCGTTCTGAGGCAGTTCCACGTTAATGTCTGATAAATTCCCCTCCCACATCTGTTCATCAAAAGTTACATTGATATCTCTGGTAATGTTGTCCTCACCGGTGTCTGTGGCATTATCGGCTCCGCAGGCACATCCTAGAGACAGTATAACTGCGATAAGCATGGTGAGAAACAGGCAGATTTTAATGTTCATAATACTATTTAGTATTTTTGGATAAATATAATTTTAGGCTTTAAATCTAATCAAGATTTAATGCCTCGTTGACCTCACACATATATTTATCACTGTGAAGTTCATCAAATACCTCATCACTGAAAGAATCGTTCATCAGTCCCCTCATGATATAAGAGAAGATTAATTCATCAGCAGTAATTTGCAATTCTTCAGCCTTTTTTTCAACCATGCTTTTAAGTTTTTTATTTTTGATTAGGTAGTGAAAATCCATAACATCTCCTAAATACTAGAAATCACATTGAATTGTTCAATCTTATTAAAATCACTGTCAAATGTAACGATATTTCTAATACCTCTCTCCATCATCGTGTGAATAATAGTACAATCACTGTAGTTAATTGAATTTCCAAAGTGTTTATTAACTTCTAATGATGTTAAATAATCATGAGCCGTTAATTTTATAATTTGATGATTGGATTTTAGAGTATGAAAAATGTTTTCTGCAAGAATATTAGTTTTAACTGATCTATTTAATGTTTCAACAAGAACTGTTGTGTTTATCACAGTTTTTTCGTTTGAATCATCAATATACTCTTGAATCTTTAGTGAATCTTTATGATGAACATCTTTACTACTCATTAATCCTTCAAAATAACTAGTATCTAGAAAAAACATCAAAATTCCCCCACTTATTCATCAGGATAAACATATATATCAATTATAGAATCCATAGAACTTTTCTTGGGATGATTTTCTCGTTTTTTACTTGGCTCTTCATCAAGATTGAAAAGTTCCAATAATTTTTCTTTAGACATTTTTTGCGGTTTGTAATAATCATCCCTATACAGCCCTCTTTTAATATACCTCTCTATTAATTCATCTATTGAGATGTTTAATCTATTTGAATTTTCTTTTAATTGTGCTTCAATCATTTCATCACCAA
>CACYBU010000215.1 GCA_902772665.1 uncultured Methanobrevibacter sp.
CACTAATTCTTTGTGCGCCAGCATTTTTTAAGATACGACCGACTGGTGCGATTGGTAATTCACTCATAATTACACCTCCAATTAAAAGGTAGTAAACAATAGTATATAAAGGTATCGGTGAAACTGGATATTTATCCCTCATATTTTAGTACAATAACTATTTTAATATACTTTTGAATATTAAAAAAAAATATTGATATTACCAAAATTTAAAGCATAAAAATTAACAATAATATCAAAATAAGAAAAGTAATAAAAATAAAAAATTATTTCTTCAATAATTCGCCTTTAAGGTAAGTTGAGGTAGCTTCAGTTATCTTAACATCAACAAAAGTTCCCAATTCAACTTCATTAACAATCACTGGAATATAGGAATTGGTCTTTGCAATGTATCCACCTTTAGAACCTTTTTCAATAACCAGCACATTTTGAACAGAATTAACCAAATCCAAGTTTTCTCCTTGAGTTATTTCTTCCTTTATTTGAGATAAAAATTTTGATCTTTTCTTCATTATTGCTGGTGGAATTTCAGTCAATGATGATGAAATCGCACCTATTCTATGCTGGTATTTTGACAAATGTATCAAACTTGGTTTGATTTCACGAAGCAACTTTACTGTCTGATTAAAATCCTGCTCGCTTTCGGTAGGATAACCAACAATAATGTCTACAGCCAATGTCAGATCAGGAATCTCATTTCTGAATCGGGAGACAATATTCTTGTACTGCTCAATTGTATGACCCCTTCTCATATCTGACAATACCTTGTCACTTCCACTTTGAACAGGTAAATGAATAAAGTCATATACCTTCGGATGTTTCATTGCATCAATTATTTCATCAACATCATTTAAAATATTTCTAGGGTGCATCATTCCAACACGAACACGAAAATCTCCATCTAAATTAGCCACTTCTTTAATTAAATCAGACAGTTTTTCACCACTATCCCGGCCAAATGCTGCAGTGTCCTGTGCAGTCAACTGAATTTCACATGCACCCTCCCCAATAGCTCTGCGTGCTTCGGCAATAATATCTTCAATAGGATAACTGTTCAACGGTCCACGAGCAAAACGGGTGCAGCAAAATGTGCAGGCACCCAGACAACCTTCACAGATCTGAATAATATGAATTAAACTATCATCACTAACTTTAGGAACATTGACTTTGGATTGTCTGGAAAAACCTGTTTCACGAATAATATCTCCGCAGTATGTTGCATTAACCACACTTGCTGATTTATTTAACTGATGGGGGCCAATCCATGAAATATCAGAGCTTATTTTATCCAATTTCTCAGGATCGATTTCAACCATGCATCCGCCGACAATGATTTTTTTATCCGGAAACTCCCTCTGCAGTTTTTGAATCCTATAGGTCATCTTATCCTCTGTGGGCAACTTCACATAACATGTATTGACTATGATAACATCAGCATCATCGATATTGTCAACCAGATCAATATCATTTTCCACAAGATTACCTGCAATGATTTGTCCGTCTGCCTGATTAAACGTACATCCATAAGATTCAATGAATACTTTCATAAAATCAAAACCTATTTAGTCTTTTTAAATATGTTTTTAGTTAAATCATAATCATAATTATTGAATTTAACTGGTTTTGAATAAACCCTCTTAATCACATGTGCTTTTGCAAATCCTGAAGTTAATTTTCGCTCCTGTGTTTTAATAACATGGACTTTAACAATATGGTTGTCAATTTTAACAATATCTCCAGGAGCTATTTCAAAATTCCTGTCAAGGTCAAGTTTATATGAATCAACTTCACCATGCAAATCAACTGAAAATCCTATACGTGCAGGGATTTCAACTGAAGATGCCCAAATTGTATTAACCTCCTCAAGCTTTGATTTACTTACCCTTTTATCTCCTGATTCAATACCAGTAACTTCAACCTGGCCGAATTCCGTTATCAGATTATCCCCCACTTTTAACTCATCACTTGGGGACAAATCAATAGTTGTCCTGTGAGATTTATCTTGTTCGGAAATAATCAACCTGTAAGGTCTCGGTTTTTTCAAAGAGATAACTTCCTTAAAAACATAACCGCAATCTTCACATTTGAGCAGATACTCCTCAGTTAATTTTTTCTTTGTTGTTTTCTGTTTTGCATTTAAAATTTCAATATCATCAGAACCGCAAATCGGACAGTCCATTTTCATGCCTCCTATTCAGAATCATTCATATAATGGTTAACCAGCCCGCCGTCTTCCAAAATTGACAGCATGAACTCCTTGAATGGTTCGAAAGTTCTTGACTCACCAGTGGTTTCATTAACCAGTGCTCCTTTTGACAAATCTATTTCAATAATGTCTCCGTCTTTGGCTTCAATATCTGAAACAATGACCGGCAATCCTATGTTAATTGCATTTCTATAAAAAATCCTTGCAAATGATTTGGCTACAATTGCACTCACTCCAGCTGTTTTGATAGCTACAGGCGCCTGTTCTCTTGATGAACCGCAGCCAAAGTTTTCATCGGCGACTATGATGTCTCCGGACTTAACGTTTTTTGTAAAATCGGGTCTTTCTCCTTCAAGGACATGATTGGCCAAATCCTGGGGATTGAATGTTCTTAAATATCTTCCGGGAATAATAACGTCAGTATCAATATTTTCACCGAAAGTCCATGTTTTTCCTTTAATAATATCCATTAATAATCACTGTAAAAAAGTTAATAAAAAAAAATGCGAAGTATTCGGGAAATCCCCAAATACCAAAAGAAAGGTGATTTCTGTAAGTTTAATTTTTTATTTTAAAGGTTTTGCAAAGTCCTGTTCTACATCCGGACGGTACATTGAATTGAATGTACAGAATGGAATGATTCTTCCGTCGGGTGTTGCATAATGAATAACACATTTTTTAACCCTGTCTTCATCAAAATTGAAAGGATCCATAAAGTGCATACAGGAAATAAGCATTGAATCTTTAGAAAAGTCTCCTAAAGCATCATAATCTCCTTTAATAAAAACATTCAATAAAATTCTTGTAATATCCAAATCTTTTGGAGTTCTGCTGGTGTGAATCAGTTTCGGAAGGTTGCGTGTTAAACCCGCCAGAACCCTCTTACGTGATCCGAATTTACCTGCCTTAAGTTTTTCATTGTATTCTTTTAATTTTTCAAATAAATCGTCAACATCAATGAAATCAGTGATTGGGATTAATTTGTCTTTTCCGTTGCCTTCTGTTTTTTCTCTAAATACATAGGTTGCTATTCCACAATGTTCATGGCAGTTTAAAGTTACTTTGGCTGAACTTTCACCACCCAGTAAAGAAATGAACTCCGCAATAGGTTCAACTGAAGACGGAGGATAAAATGAACTGCTTGGAACCTCACCATCTGTTTCCTCTTCAATAATATTGACAAAGTCCGGAATGGTAATTCTCTGCTCTTCAACATGATCAGCAGGTGTTCTGCCGGCAAATGAAACAGGCTGGAAGTTTACGCCATAGATATTTTCACTGTGGTCAAATGCGAATTTGATAATTTCACCCACCTGATGGTCGTTGACTCCTTTAACGAGTGTAGGTACAAGTACAACACCCAAACCTGCCTTTCTACAGTTTTCAATAGCCTGAATTTTATCCGGAAGTAAATTTCTACCTCTGTTATTAATATAAGGTTCTGGAGTTACTCCATCAAAAGCAAGATAAACTGTATTTAATCCTGCTTCCTTTAATTCTTTAGCCAAGTTTTCTCTTTTAGCCAATCTTATACCGTTGGTAGCAATTTGAACATGAGTGAAACCTTCCTCTTTTGCCATTTTTACAAGGTCAATGATATCATTTCTAACAGTTGGCTCTCCTCCGGCATATTGGATAGCTGGGCATGGGTAAGGTTTTAAGTCCCTTAAATTCCTAAGCATCTGTCTGATTTCATTTTGAGTAGGTTCATATAAATATCCTGCAGCCGCAGCATTTGCAAAACAAACCGGACATCTTAAATTACACCTGTTTGTAACATCAATCAAACCTAAAACAGTTGAAGTCTCATGTTTTGAACATAAACCGCAATTACTTGGACAGGGTGCATTGTCTTCTACAGACGGATTGTCAACACCTGTAACTGAAGGAACATATTTTCCAACTCTCTCATATAATTCTTCATCACTCCAGTAAGTGTTGATAAATTCTCCATGTTCATCACAAGTTTTTTTGATTAAGACTTTACCGTCTTCATCATATACCTCTGCATCAAGAGGTTTACCACACTCTGGACATAAACTTTTTGTATTTTTAATTTTCAAAAAAATCACCTTTACAATACTAAAGCAATATTAGTATAAAGTTACATAATATTATAATATTTAAAACAATTTAATATTTAAATATTATTAATTTTATAAATATGTAATGTACACACTACAAAGGAGTAAGTTATTAATGGCACTTGATATCCAAACAATATTGTTTGCATTCCTAACAACATTATATTTCATTCTTCCGGCCTACTTTTCAAATGGCGGGGCACTTGCCTTTGGGGGAGGCACCCCTGTTGATTTTGGAAAATGCGACTCAAATGGAAATCGCTGGATTGGAGACGGCGTTACATGGAGAGGACTGATTGCAGGAACTGCAATTGGTATGCTTACAGGTGCCGTTCAGGGATATCTTGCTCCAATGATACTGCCTGAAATCGGACAATACCTGATTACCCCAATTGTAACCGATGTTAACAACGGAATATTGATTGGGTTTTTACTGGGTTTCGGAGCACTTGCCGGTGATGCTATAGGCAGTTTTTTAAAAAGAAGACTGGGAATTGGAAGGGGAAAACCCGCCCCACTCCTTGATCAGCTGGATTTTATAATATTTGCATTGATCCTGGTTTCACCTGTAATCGAAATTAATATTATTTTTGTAATAATAACAATCGCATTAACCTTAATAATTCATTTGATAGCCAACGGCGGAGCTTATTTGTTAGGTCTTAAGGATGTATGGTATTAACCATGTTTATCCATCATCTTAAGTATTTTTCCATCATCACTGCAGTTCCAACAGCCGGCGCCACAACGCACTCATCATCAGTTAAAATGTCTGCCATTGATTTGACTTTTAATCCTAAAAGTTCTGCTGCCGGTTTGTCGAGAATGTCTTTTCCAAGACCTGTTGTTACAATCAAATCCATATTCTGAGTTTCATTAACCTGTTTTAAACCATCTGCAATCTGCTCAACCTGTTTTTTATGAATGAATTTTGACATCTCAACGACATCTTCCATAGAAAGCATTTTCAAATCCGCACAGACCACACGTGCAATTCTGCGGGCACATTCCAGTTTTGATTTACCTTCACCATCAAAAGTATCGCAGACATAATCCTCTTCAGTGATTAAATCCAGAACCCTATAAACATCAGCAGTTTGCGCAAACAGTTCGCTGGCCACACGATAGTCCTTGCCTTTTAAAGTCACTTTATCAAGAAAACTTGCAAGATTGGTTCTTAAGGTACCAGTGTATACAAGTTCACCTGTTGCAGACCTGTCAAAGTCTGATTTGCCTAATGCACACTCCTTACCCTCCTTAATTGGTATAATATCTGTTGTGGTGCTTCCGGTGTCTATGAAAATACAGTTATCAGATATTAATGTTGCGATTTGGGCTGTTGCAATCCAGTTTGCAGCGGCCGCTTTAAGAGGAGTTTTTTCAATGTCTGATTTTGACAGCATCCCGTCAACACCAACATAAGCTATCGGACATGTGAAAGTTTCTTCGCATTTCCCAACAATGTCGAGAACTCCATCTTTTTTTGTATCGTAGGCATCAACAAGTTCTGCAGTCATGGAAATACCCACCGCATCAATTTGTGAAACCGGACAGATATTTTCAATCAGGTCAATCAGAACCCGTGACAAATCATCATTATTGCTCCACATTGGAAGGTATGCAAAATCAACTTCAATATTTTTGATTTCACCATCTTCAAAGTCAATTATAGCCAAATCGGTATTTGCACCGCCAATATCAAATCCTGCAATTTTCATGTTTATATTCTCCTTATTTCCAATGAATCTCCAAATTTTTTAAACTCAACACTTCCCTTTAAAGAAATGTTCAAATCATCAACGGTAATGTTTCCGTCAATCAGTTCAATGATGGTTTCACCAATGTTGAAATCGGCCACTCTGCACAATCCCACATATGGTGTTGTGAATCTTGAGTTAATCTCCAAAAGGTAAACAGAATTTTCATCATTACTTATTAATAAATCCACCCCGACAAAACCTTTCAGCCCATCTATTGATTCAACTGCCTTTGTTGCAATTTCAAAAGCCTTTTTTTTACATTTACTAATATATGGAAGTTTTCCACCAATATAAGTTCCCTTATCATCCTTAAGTTCAACATACTGTTTGTTTAAGCTTATCGGAACCGCTGTTATGCCGTCGGATATTAAACTGACGCTGATGTCTGTTCCTTCAATATATTCCTGAACAATCACCGTAGAACCGACAGGGAATACCTTTTCTAGAGTATATGATAAATCCCAGATATCATCCAAAATTACAATGTTTTCACAATCCACTCCCATTAAAGGTTTGATAATTAATTTTAATATTTTTGACGGATTTTCAGATTGCCATTTTTTATGCAACTCTTCAATAACTCTTTTCCATTGTTTTTCAGAATCAATTTCAAGTTTAAATGATTTTGGCTGTGGAATTTCAGATGGAAGAGCCTCATAGGTTTCATATTTGTCTGAAGTTTTAAAGCATGCTTCCGCTGATGAGGTGTATATGTTGACGTTGTTTTCTTCAAGTATTTTAGTGATATTATACAGGTTGTTGTTATTCTCGGCGGCTATGAAAATTGCGTCAGTAAATTTTGCCGCATTATCCCTTAACCAGCCTATAACATCCCCATCAATCAGAATAGGATTTACATTATCATAGTCAACGGCAATATTTTCATAAGACCTGTTAATAACCAAATCCACACTAAAACCGGACAAATCCCTTAAAAGTGCAAATATTAATGCTTCAGCTTCGGAAATAATGCATTTATCTTTTTCACCCGAAGCGGTGAAATACTCAAATACCAGTATTGAATCATTCTCTTTTATCATACGTAATCATCATGCCGTTTAAATTCAAGTCATCTGCCGGAAAACGCATTTTATCCCCGTCAAAGACCATGTGAATTAATGAATTATGACTGCCTTCAAATTCAGCGACAGTAATGTCCTCATCAACTGATGCCATTTTTCTTGTAAATGAGCCCATAATATCTTCGGGAGCTTTAATATCAAGCAGACCATTTTTATAATAATCTTGGATTGCATCAACAGTTAATTTGGCTGAATTGCCCACCCCATATGGGTTTTTGGCGTTTCTCATCTGGTCTGCAAATTCTTTATCACTCAATATTTTATTTGCCTTTTCTAAAATAATCTCCTTATCAGACCCGACAAGAATATTTCCCCCGGCAGTTACTGTTTCGGGACGTTCTGTATTGTACCTTAAGGTTAATACTGGAACATTAAGTGTTATCGCTTCTTCCTGAAGACCTCCGGAATCTGTTAAAATCAATGTTGATTTTGAGGTTAAAAGCAGAAAATCAAGATATCCCAATGGTTTTACAATATGAACATGATCCAGATTATTTAATTCATCGAAAAGACCGAAGCTTTCAAGGGTATGTTTTGTTCTTGGATGAATCGGGAAAATAATATTCATATCGCTTAATTCCTTTAAAGCTGAAATAATGCTTGCTGCCCTTTCTTTGACATCAACATTTTCCGCCCTGTGCATTGTTAATGTTAAAATGTTATTCATATTTTCAATATAAAGCTCTTCGAGAGATTTTTCTTCAAAACCTCTTTTTTTGGCTATTTCCAAATGTCTGAAACATGCGTCAACTACTGTATTGCCTGTGATAATCAGATTTTTATGGGAAAATCCTTCTGCAAGGAGATTGAGTGCGGATTGTTCAGTTGGAATAAAATACATTGTTGAGGTAACATCAGCTGCCCTTCGGTTTATTTCCTCAGGCATTGTCATGTCAAATGACCGGAGACCCGCTTCGACATGGCCGATTGCAATGTGAAGTTTGGAGGCTACAAGTGCTCCTGCAAGTACCGCATTTGTGTCGCCCTGAACAAGAACAATATCCGGTTTTTCTTCAATCAACACCTCTTCAATTCCCTTCATCATTAAACCCGTCTGTTTTCCGTGAGTACCTGATCCCACATGAATATTATAATCCGGAGTTGGAATTTCCAAATCACAAAAGAAATTGTCAGACATTTCCTTATCATAGTGCTGGCCGGTGTGTAGAATAATCTGGTCAATGCCTCTTTTTGATATTTCATCTATTATTGGAGCCATTTTAATAATTTCCGGCCGTGTTCCCAAAATTGTCGCTATTTTCATAAACATCCCCTCTTTATATGTGGTTGAGTAAAAATGACATCAAAAATTATGATTATCATAAAACTCCTGAAAATACAATATCTCTCCTATGTTAATATTGATGCAAATCATTTAAACTTTTTATCATAGATTCACGGATGGCATATCTTTTCTGCAAATCACTTAAAGAATCAACAAGATTGCGTCTGAATCTCTCACAGGCATAATCATCATACCTGAATTTAATACCATCATATTGGATATCCATTAAAATCAGATAATCTGGTTCCATAACCTTAATATAAGCTCTCGGTTCATCATCTTCTGGATTCAATAGTTTTTCGACTTCCTCCAAGGTAATTTTGCCAACAGCCACATCCACAAATACCCTCATCATCTTGCGAACCATATTCCATAAAAATGATTCTCCATAAATGTCAACAAAAATCGGCGATAAGGTATCATGGAGATTGGGAAATTCCCTTTTGTGGTAATCGTCCAGAATGACTTTTGTGATTTTAATCTCATCAATAGTTCTTGTAGTGGTTTTCTGAAATCTTTTGGTGAAGTTTGTGAAATTATGGGTTCCCTTAAAGATTTCCGCACATTGCCTGAGTTTGTCTATGTCCAAGTCTAAAAACAGCATGTATCGGTACTGTCTCATTTGTGCATATCTTGGTTTAAAGGCATAACGTACAGGAGCGCTGGCTAAAATCTGAATATCGTCGGGGAGGGAATTGTTGATTTCGTTTACTCTTACTTCCTTTTCGGACTGAAAACTAATTACATTGCCTAAACTGTGAACTCCTGCATCGGTTCTGCCTGCAATCCTGAATCTGGATTTTTTTAAATCATCAATATAGTCAAGCTTGCGCAGATGGTAAATTAATTCCTCTTCAACTGTTCTAAGATTAGGCTGTCTTTGAAAACCGTGAAAATTTGTTCCGATATAACCGATTTTTAGTGCTGTTCTTTTCATTATTAATTAAGTTATCGTTAATATAAAATAAGTTTTTGCAATTGAGGAGGGAAAGTAAATAGCTAGATGTAGTAGCTATTTACCTGAATTAATATATGGCATACTATTGCAAATTTAATATAAAGATAATTAAAATTAAAGATTTGAGTAGTTATATTGGAATTTAATTTTAATTATCGAAGTTACTTGACAGTAGTAAACTAATTATATTGTAAATAGTAATAATCATATAAATTTTATTAAAAAATTTATCTTTTAAATTTAAGTTATTCCTGATAATAAGAGCATTAAACCTCCTGTTTTTAAATCTTCCGATTTTTATACACTTAAATATTAAATAAACAGATAATAATACAAAATATTATTTAAGTAATACTTTTTAAAAATAGAAAAAATGCCTTAAAATTAAAAAAATAATTATTAAAAATTTTATTTAAAAAATAATAATGTTATATTAGCTTAAATTAGAAATTACATCTTAAAAAAGTAATATAGATAAAATAAACTAAATTATAACAATTAAAAAAGTATTACTTTTTGAAAAAATAATACTACTTAATTTAGATTTTTAACCATGTGAGTAGTTTCATCATAATCGTCCTCTTCAACAGTAATCTCATAACCTGCAGATTTCCAGAAAGGAATTCCCGCCTCAAGATATCTGTGAGTATTCAGATAAATCCTTGAATAACCCGCCTCTTTAGCAAAATCTTCAATTATACCCACCAGTTTACGGGCAATACCATGCCTCCGGTATTTTTATCAACCATTAACCTCCATATACTCGCAGTATCATCATTTGAACAAATTCCTTTAAAAAAAGAATAATCACGATCATATGCCCTAATAGCTGCCGTTGCAACTATCTTATCACCGTCCAAAGCTATAAAAATATTATTATTCTCAGGTAAAATATAATACTCCCTAATCCCTTCAATATCATAATGAAACTTGGGAGTGGGACCTATACCGTACTCAATCATAATTTGACCATATAAAAAATCTTTAACAGCATCAATTTCTTCAGGATTATTTTCAACTTCCCTAATAATAAAATCCATAAATATCCCTTAAAAAAAAATAATAAAAAAGAGAAATAATACTATTTCTCTTATTCCTGTGCAGTTTCAGGATTGAGTAACTTTTCAACATTTTCCCCAATTAAGTCAAATAACAATACAATAATCAGTAATGACATACCCGGATAAAATGCCAGCCACCAGAATCCGGATGATAAATAGTGCATTGATTCTGATAAAATTACCCCAATGGCAGGTTCATGAGGAGGCAAACCAAATCCTAAAAATGTTATTGCTGCTTCGTGCATAATTGCATGAGGGAACATTAAAATAACACCGACAATGATTTGAGATAAAATTAACGGCAAAATATGTTTTGTTGCAATCCATACTTTAGACCTCCCTAAATTTCCGGCCAAATGAATATATTCCTTTGTTCTAATTTCTTTTACTTCTGATCTGAGGACTCTTGCAAGAGGGGTCCAGTGTGTTAAACCTACACCCATAACAACACCTATTACTCCACCTCCGAACATAATAGAAACAAGAATAATCAAAAGAATATGAGGTATTGAACCGAATAAATCTATAATACCCGCAACAACTTCATCAGCAAATTTATTGAAACTTGAAAATAAACCTAAAAAGATAGAAATAAAAGTACTTATGACAGATGCAATGAAACCAACCATAATACTTAATCCAAGACCCGCAATTGTTCGCTGAAACATGTCTCTTCCCATCCAGTCAGTTCCGAAAATATGTTCAAGGGAAGGCATTTGATTTGCACTAGCAAAACTTGTTGAAATATCTCTCATGAAAAACCCGCAAACAAAAACAGATACAATAACTAATGCAGAAAGAATAATAATGACAAGAGTTTTTGTCCTGAGATTAGCAGAGTATAAAAACCATTGCTTTTTATCATCAGTATCTTTTTTCTTAATCATTGAATTCACTCTCCTTAATTCTTGGATCAATTAAGTAATAGGAAATATCTGCAAGTAGATTACCAACAAAAACAAATATTGCACTGAATATTACAATTCCTAAAAATAATGGAACATCACTATTAAGACCCGCAGCTACAGCCGTCTGTCCAATACCGGGATATGAAAATACTTGTTCAACAAGTACTGCCCCACCGAATAATTCACTGAAAGATAAAAATTGTAAGGTAATTGCAGGTAACAATATATTTCTTAATCCGTGATTTTTTATTAAATCCCAACCTTTTTCTCCTCTAGATTTTGCAAACAATACATAATCTGAAGATAAAACATGAATCAATTCATTACGAGTATACATTGCAATTGGTGCTAAACCAACAATACTCAAAGTTAATGCAGGAAGTACCAGTCTTGATGCCCATTCCATAAATGTAGCATCCGTACTTTTTACACCAATTGGAACACCAAATCCTATTGGGAACCATCCTAAATAAACTGCAAATACCATTAAAACAAGCATTCCTACCCAAAAAGAAGGAGCAGATTGAATTGCATAACAATAAACTTTAACTGCTTTGTCAATCCATGAACCTTTATTTTTCCCAGCAACAACACCCATTGTAAAACCTAGTACTCCGCTTAATAACCATGAAATAGCCATCAATACAATAGAAGCAGAAGCTTTATCCCATATAATATCAATAACTGGTGCACGATATATTAAAGAAGTTCCTAAATCAAGATGTACTAAATCCAATAACCAATGAAAAATTTTAGTAGTCAAAGGAACATTAGTACCAAAATAATTTTCAAGGATTTGCCTTTGTGCTTCAGATACCGCAGCTTGTCTCAAATAAGCATTTACTGGGTCAATAGGGGATAAATCTATCAATATAAAACTAAAAATTGCAACTACAATAATTAATATTACAAAACGTATTAACTTATAACCAAAAAACTTTAATAATTGATTTTTATTCAAAAAGAAACCCCCTTAAAAATTTTAAAAAAAATAATAAAAAAG
>CACYBU010000216.1 GCA_902772665.1 uncultured Methanobrevibacter sp.
AGGCATTGACATGACAAAAGAAGAAGCAGAAGCGTATCTGGCTGAAATGCATAATGTGGAGCTGGACGATACGGCCTTACAACAGATGGCCGGAGGCACTTGTTCAGTAGCTGATGCATCGCAAAGGCGAATACTGTCTTTCCATTGTGGAGTTCAAAGCTTGGGTTGATTCCCAGTTCAAGTAGTCCAGGACAATGCCCCGGCTGTTTCCGCAGCCGTTAAATGGATTATAGTATGGTAAATCTTAATTTACATAGGTAAATGTCTAAATCGAAAGTCCTCTGCTCATTAAAAAGCAGAGGACTTTTTTGATTTAAACTTCTTAACTTAATGACATTAGAATTTGTCGACTTTCTTTTTTTTGATTTTTTTATGAAAAACAATTTTTACCTTTATCATTTTGTTGATGAGGTGTATAATATATTTACTAGGATGGAATGAAATGACATAAAGGGGAATAATCACAATGAACAAAGAAAAAGATATTTCGCAATACAAACGTATATTGGCTATAGGTGATATTCATGGAGTATATGATAAGTTGTTGGATTTAATGAATAAGGTTGATTTTAATCCGAAAGATGATTTGTTAATTTTTTTAGGTGATTATATTGATAGGGGCCCAGATTCATTAAAATCATTAGATTATGTGAGAGACTTGACGATACGGTTTCCTGAGCAAGTGATTGCATTGATGGGGAATCATGAAGATATGTGTATTCGGTTTTATAAAGAAGGAAATAAGGATGATACCGAATTTGACGATTTAGATGAATATATGATTCGTGCATGGTTACGGAATGGGGGAAGAGAGACTCTTGAAGAATTTAAATTTTTAAAATCAGAAGATGTATCTGCACGAATTCAATGGATGAAATCATTACCAGTATCCTATAAAATTGGTGATTTTTATTTTTGTCATGCTGGGATTCGGGCATTTGTGCCGTTAGATGAGCAGACTAAATTTGATTTATTATGGATACGTAGCGAATTTGTGAGTTGGTATGATGGAAGTATGGGAACCATTGTTGTGGGACATACAGTAACTCACAATTTAAAACGGCATCATTGGCCTAGTAATCAACCTCCTGAAGAACCAGTATTTTTAAAGAATAATATTATATTTTGTGATACAGGGGCTTATAAAAAAAGTGGTAAATTAAGTTGCATTGATGTTTTAACAAAACAGTTCTGGCAAGCAGGTTAATTTTGAGGAGGATGTATGGCAGAATCATTGTATAATTTAGATATTCGTGCAGAACGGATTGTAGGCAAATTTTTGGAAAAATATTTTTATCCAAATTGTAGAGCTTTTACTGATGTTAAACGGTGTTATGATAGAGATAGTCAATATGCTGGTATTGATGTATCTCTTTATGATAAAGATTTAAAACGTGAGATTTTAATTGACGAAAAAACAGATGGACATTATTTTAATTCTGTTGATTTAACTACTTTTGTGTTGGAATTGAGTTATCATGCAAAGGATGATTATGAATATAAAAGAAGACATGGATGGTTTGTTAATGATAATTTAAAAACAGATATGTATCTGTTTTCATGGGTATCATTAGATAAAGAAAAATACAATGTTGTTCATTTTAGAAAATCGACTGATTATTTTAAAAAATTTGAAGAAAATGATATTCATTCTGTAGTTGCCATTTTATGTTCTAAGCAAGAGTTGCAAAATTATTTTGCTGCTAATGGATATGATAAGAAAAATTTAGATGATTTATCATGGGATGCGTTTTGGGTCAGCATGGCATATCTGTATAAATTGAAACACCCTGGTGATAAAAATTATGCAAATTGCTGTGCTGAATCGAAAGAAAAATATGGTGAAGTTGTTTGGACTATTAATCCAAAGGGGAATTTGTTTGTTAGAAAGTTAAACTTGCCGGGAACTTATTCTTTATTTTGTTCTTTTACATTGGCTGAAAAACCGGTAACGGTTTCTATTGAACGAAATTTACAATTGTCGTTTGCTCATAAAATTGCGTATATTCGCAAAGATATGTAT
>CACYBU010000217.1 GCA_902772665.1 uncultured Methanobrevibacter sp.
TAAAAATTTTGTTTTTCTGACCATATTTTCAAGAAAAAAGCACAATCAACAAAATTAAGAAAACAATTTAAAAATAGAAACCAAGACTATATATTCCCCCAATTAGAAAATAAAAAGCATACCTAAACAAAATAAGAATAAATTAATTACTGCCACCCCCGTAACGGTTATGGAAACTTATATAAATCAAAGTGTGAGAAATGAATAACAAAGTAGTGTATGATTATGACAGTTAAGGGGATTCATTATTCATATATTGTGTGGATGATTATGAATATGAAGTTTCACTTGAATTAAACAATGATATAATTTTGGATTTTGATAAAGATGGTAAACCTCTTGCATTTGAATTTTTAAATGCATCTAAAATATTCAATTGGAAAAAAGCCATTTTAATAATTTAACTAAAATTACTATTCAATCAATCATCACTGAAGAAGCTATAAATTTAAAAGTCCAATTAGTAGTTCCAGTCCATAATAAAACACAAACATTTGGAATGAATAGGATAACAACTAATTTAAATGGTATTCCAGCTATTGAATCTGAATTGGTTACAGTATAACATTATTCTCTTTATGCAATAACTGCACTATACGCCACTTTCATTTTAGAAGAGCCAGTCCGTCCTGTCGGAAGCGAATATCCTGGAAATTTAAAAATCGAAGAAGTGACGGAAAGTTTTACTATCCGGTTAAGGAAAATCAAAGGATAACATTAATTCGGTATGGCATTTGTGTCTTGTTGAGCAAACACAGGATATTTAGCTTAAAATAATTAGATTAAATATAAAAAAATAGAAAAAAATAGATTATATTAATCTATTTGATAAGGTCTGAATCGGACTGATCCAGCCATTCGTTAACGATTTTTACTGCACAGTAGTTACCGCACATTGTACAGGTGTCTTCCTCTTCAGGAGGCCTCTGGTCTCTTTTTGCACGTGCAGCTTCCGGAAACATTGCGCACTCGTATTGTGCTTCCCAGTCAAGCTGTTTTCTTGCTTCTGCCATTGCAAGGTCCTGTGAACCGTCGATTTGACCGGTTGCAAGGTCACCTGCATAAGCGCCTATTTTTGTTGCGATAACTCCTTCCCTCACGTCATCAGGGTTTGGAAGAGCAAGGTGTTCTGCTGGAGTTACGTAACAGATAAAGTCCGCACCTGCTTTTGCTGAGGATGCGGCTCCGATTGCAGATACTATATGGTCATAACCTGGTGCAACGTCACATACAATAGGTCCGAGCATATAGAAAGGTGCGTTTGAACACATTTTCTTTTGAATCATTACGTTTGTTGGGATTTCATTAATTGGGATGTGTCCTGGTCCTTCAATCATACACTGCACTCCTGCTTCGCGGGATCTGTCAATCAACTCTCCTAATATGATTAGTTCCTGGATTTGTGCCCTGTCGGTTGAATCAGCAATTGATCCTGCTCTCATACCGTTTGCAAGTGAAAGAACCACGTCATGTTCTTTTGCAATTTCTAAAACGTAATCGAAGTTTGCATACAGGGGATTTTCCTTTTCATTTTCAACAATCCATCCGGACATGAATGAACCTCCTCTTGAAACAAGACCGGTTACGCGTCCCTGTCTTTTGAGTCTGGTTAATGTTTCGATGTTGATACTGCTGTGAACAGCCATAAAGTCAATGCCGTCTTTTGCCTGTTTTTCGATGGTGTTGAACAGGTCATCTTCAGTCATGTAAACTACAGAACCGTCCCTTCTGATGCTTTCAATTGCAGCCTGATAAACAGGTACTGAACCTACAGGTAGCGGGGACATGTCAAGAACTCTTTTTCTTATTACGTCCAGATCTCCACCGATACTTAATTCCATTAAGCAGTCTGCGCCGTTGTCAATTGCGATTTGTGCCTTTTGAACTTCTTCGTCAAAGTTAACGATATCTGTTGAGGTTCCGACTGTTGCGTTTACTTTTGTTCTAAGTCCTGCACCGATACCTGCTGCTTCGATGTCTCTGTGTACGTTTCCAGGTATTACGATTGTACCTTGTGCCACTGATTTTAATATGAATTCTTCTGAAACACCTTCCACTTTGGCAACGTGTTTCATTTCATCGGTTAGGATTCCTTTTTTTGCGTCGCTTATCTGTGTCATTTTATCTCTCCATTTGGATTTAAAATAATCAAATTTATTTTATAATTTTTCCACATAAAGTTGATATGTTCTTATTTTTATTTAATAGTATTTAAATTAATAGGATTAATTTAAATTCCAAGTTATATCGATATTTGTAAAGTTTTTCTTAAAAAATAGTCCTATTTAAAGGAATATGATAAAAATAAGTTAGTTTTGATAATAATAAAATAAAATTGAAAAAAGTAAATGAATTAGTAAAATTCATTCATTCTTTCAAATGCTTCATCAAAGGTTGGCATATTGGTTTGACAACCCTGATGTTCAATAATAAATGATGAAACTGCGGATGCAAACTTGGCGGATTCTTCAAGTGATTCTCCATTCAAAAATCTTGACATAAATCCTGCTCGGTATGAATCTCCCGCACCGGTAGGGTCAATCGCTTCGGTCGGTATTGCATCTATTCTGATTTTATCTTCACTTGAATAGATTTCACATCCGTTGGCTCCGCAGGTTTTGACGATGATTTTCGGACCCATGTTCCTTAAGGCAGTCAGATCGACTTCAAGAGCATCCAGAATTCTTTCAATCTCGTGATGATTGCCGAAAAGTATGGTGGTGTTTTCAATAACGTCAACCAACTTTTTAGTATCATACATTCCAAGATCCTGACCGGGGTCGAAGGAAACAAGAAGATTCTGATTTTTAGCTTCCTGTGAACATTTCCAATTGAATTCAGGGTCTCCTGTTGCAAGATGAACCGCTTCAGCATCCTTGATGGCTTTTACTGGAATTTTACTTTGTGAAAATTCCTTTGCAGCTCCCAAGTAGAAGTAACTGATCTGGTCGTCATTGTCGTCGGTCAGGACAAATGCTGTAGGTGTTGCTTCACCGGGGACATAAATCAGTGATTCAATATCAATACCTAAATTTTGCATATTTTCATAGTATTCTGTTTTTTTAAAATCTCCACCGACAGCTGATACAAGTGAAGTTTTTAATCCTAATTTCGCTCCAACGCAAGCCACATTCGCAGCTGCGCCACCATTAAATGTTTTCATATTAGTGATGGGAGCTGAAAAATTAGCTTTTGGAAATTCAGGCACTCTTATAATGTAATCATGAGCAGAGTGGCCAATTGCTAGTAAATCTCTGTTTTTTGCCATAATATCTCCTTTTTATTTTTCAATATAATATTGGGTTTCATCATTATTTAATGTTTTGAAAGTCCACATTTTTGCGGATGTGAACTTTTGCAAAAACACGGTGTAATATGAGTGATAGTAACTTTTATCCTATATTTAATATCAGCTTTTGGTAAGAGCGTGTGAAAAGTAATCATCCCATCGGTGTAAAACCCTCTTTTGCAATGGCTTTTTTCCCGTCATTTAGCAGAAACCTTAGTAATTCGTCAACTTCTGCTTTATCTTCGTTGACTTTAATGACACTGATTACATGTTGGGTGTCATACTTTAAAAGCTCATTTCCCTTAAAATAGCTGGCGTTTAAAAATGTATATAAATCCGGAGAATTTTTAACAATTTTAAAGGCGTCAAACTGGGAGCTGACACTTCCTGTAATGTTGTAATCTATATCATAATGATTCAGACTGTTCCATGCAAGCCTCTGGGCAGACCCGTTAACGTTTATGAAATCAAGACCCTCCAAATCGGAAATGCTTTCGATGTTTTTTGACTGGGGACCTGAAACAAGAACAAGATAATCATAAGCTATCGGCATGAAGTTGATGTCCCGCTCATAGGCAATCAGGGGATCATCCAAAGTTAAAATATCCACAACACCCCTTTTTGCAAGTTTAAATGCATCTTCATCGCTACTGCTATATATATTCAAATCAAATGGTGTATGGATGCTTTCCAGAAGTCCAGTGCTAATGTGGCCTCCGGCAATATTAATTTGTGAAGTTTTTTCAATCTGAATCAGGTATTTACGAAATTCCTCAAGGAGTTTTTCTCCCTCTGGGGTGAGGTGTGTTCCGTTCCCGACTTTCCGGGTAATCTTCAACCCCAGCTTTTCTTCCGCCTTTAAAAGTCTTCTGTTGAATACTGTGTGTGATATATTCAGTTCCTTTGCGGATTTTCTCTGGGAATTTGTTTTTGACAGTGAATTCAGGCTCTGGTATAACTTATAGTCATAGATTTCACCATCTATCTCCAGACTGATTAGCCCCCTACTTTCAAATTTCATTAATTATATATAAAATCGTAATCATATATTAATAATATTGATTTACTGGTTGATAAAATGGAAATAATGAAAACCTCTCTTAGAGCTATTTTGGATAATATTGAAAGTGCACAGGAATTTTTAGATGAAAAAGCCATTGATGAGTTTGAAAATGTCATTATTAACTCTAAAAACATATTCGTTACAGGTGCCGGAAGATCCGGACTTGCCGCAAAGGCATTTGCAATGAGACTGATGCATCTGGGACTTAGTGCATACGTTGTTGGTGAAACAATATCTCCTGCCATATATGCTGATGACTGCATTGTAGCCATTTCAGGTTCTGGAGAAACAAATACTATTGTATCAGCTGCTAAAATTGCCAAAAACAGAGGTTCAAAGGTTTTAGCTTTAACATCCTATCCCGAATCAACTTTAGGTCAGCTTGCCGACAGTTTCATTCTTGTCAAGGGAAGAACCAAAAAGGAAGTTGATGATGAAAATTACATGAAACGTCAGATTCACGGTAATTATACTTCACTCACTCCACTGGGAACAGCATTTGAGCTAACAACACTAGTATTTCTCGATGCAATTGTTTCTGAGCTCATGGAAAAAATGCATCAGACAGAAAGTGACCTGAAGGCAAGGCACACTGTCTTAGAATAGAATTCTGTTCTGATTATTATAGATATTGCAGCGTTGACCCCTTAAAAATCCAACCAATGTAATATTTCCTTTTTTTGCAATGTTGTATCCTGAATATGAAGGAGCCGCATTTGAGGCTAAAACAGGAACTTTCGCCCTTGTCATTTTAATGACCATATCTGCGGGCATTCTTCCGCTGTAGATTACATAGGAATTTGTTAAATCAAAACCGTTAAGTATTCCGTATCCGATTACCTTATCAACCGCAACGTGACGGCTGACATCTTCTTTTACGATAAATTGATTTTCATAAACGATTCCCGCAACATGGGTTCCGCCGGTGACCTGCCATATTTCGGCATTCTGCTTTAATTCCTCAATTCTTTCAATTAATTCATAAACACTGACCTGAAAAGAGGATTTAACCGGTTCGACGGTTTTTATTTTGCTTCGCCATCCACCACCTGAATCGGAGCATAAAACGGTTTCATCATTTTTCAAAAGTTCAAGGTTTATTTCAACGTTGACGGTGTTTTCATCAATTTCTATACTTTCAATGTCCGTTGGTGATTTCACTATATTCTCATTAACCAGATATCCCACGGCAAATTCCTTTAAAGAGTCATGGATTGCTGAGAAGTTACGTGAAATCTTGTTATTTATTGTTAATGTGATTGTTTCGTCTTTCACCACTTCTTCTTTTGTGTGGCTGACAGTACCGTTTTTAAATTTGATGGCATCTATTTTTTCTATTTTCATAATTAATCTCTTATACTATTTTATATAATAAACCATAAATAGTTTTAATATTATTTAATAAAGGTGATAGCGATGATATATAAATGTACAATTTGTGGTCATATCCATAATGAGGAATCAACAGGAATCCTTTTGAAAAATCTCGACAAATGCCCAATTTGCAAACAGCCGATTTCAAAATTCGTGGCGGTTGAAAATTCCAATTCTCCGGAAAATACTCGCGAGGAAAACAGTGACTTGTCATATGATAAGGACTATGCAAAAAGTGACAAGGACATCAGACAGATGGATGCAATCCACCAGATGGCAATAACCGGTCAATCACTTGTTTCAGCTATGTACACTGATTTTCCAATGCCAAACTGGGATGACATTCTTATTCTGGGAGCTCAGATGAATCCTCAGCCTCTTGAGTCAGATGTTGAGGTGAATACTCAAACTGTAATCGGTAAAAACGCAAAGAAACCATTAGTCATTGAAAGTCCGATTTACATTACACACATGTCTTTCGGAGCACTTTCAAAAGAGGCAAAAATTGCCCTTTCAAAAGGAAGCGCAGCCATCAAAACTGCTCAGTGTAGTGGTGAAGGCGGAATGCTTAAGGAAGAATTTGAAAACGCCTACAGATATATTTTTGAATATGTTCCAAACAAATACTCCGTAACTGATGAGAATTTGAAAAAGGTTGATGCGGTTGAAATCAAAATCGGCCAGTCAACAAAACCCGGTCTTGGAGGGCAGCTTCAGGCAGAAAAGGTAACTGAGGAAATAGCTGAAGTCAGAGGAAAACCTCTGGGAGAAGACATTCACTCCCCTGCAACAATACCTGGTGTTTCATCCAAGGAGGATTTAAGGGAGCTTGTTGACTGCTTAAGGGAAAAATCACATGGAAGACCAATCGGTTTGAAATTTGCAGCCGGAAGAATTGAAGACGATCTGGAGCACGTTTTATATGCTGAGCCTGATTACATTACCATTGATGGAAGGGGAGGTTCAACAGGTGCAAGTCCTAAACTCATAAGGGATTCAACATCTGTCCCGACAATTTATGCACTTTTAAGAGCACGCAAATTCCTTGATGAACATGAAAGTGGCATCGATCTTACAATAACTGGAGGACTGAGGGTATCATCCGATTTTGCAAAGGCACTGGCAATGGGAGCAAATGCAATAGCCATCGGTACCGGAGCAATGATTGCCGCAGCATGTCAGCAGTATAAAATATGTGACACAGGCGACTGTCCTGTTGGAATTGCAACACAGGATGAGGAGTTAAGAAAACGCTTAAACATAGAAGCTTCAGCCAAAAGAGTTGAAAATTATCTAAGAGTTTCCACTGAAGAATTAAAAACATTTGCAAGAATCACAGGTCACACAGACGTACATGAATTAAACATCAATGATTTATGCACAATAAATTCGGAAATTTCAGACTACTCAGACATCAGACATGTCTGAAAACACTAAAAATATCATTAATAGAACACAAATATAAAAGTTATACTATAAAGAGGATATTATGTTGACTGTAGATGATGAAAAATTAATCAACAAGTGCATCAATGATTTTCTAAAATCAGAAAAATCAATTGACGTTGCCGATTTGAAAGTGAAGGTATGGGACTATGCAAGAATACTTTCCGAAGACGGAAAAATCACAGAAGATGATATCAGAGAAATCCTATCTGATCTGACCCTACTTGACAAAGACATTTCCATCAGCCGTGACTGGGCATTGAACAAAATTGTTGACACTGATTTATGTGCAAAATGCGGAACATGCAGCGTTGTATGTCCAAACGACCTTGTAAAATTTCAAGAAAGACCGTACATTACCGAAAACTGTCTTAGAAAAGGAAACGGCATGTGCATGGAGGTCTGTCCGAGAATGGTTACCGGAGCATATGATACAAGAAACAGACTTGACTCCTTCGAGGAGTATCACTATGCAAAATCCGACATTGAAGGCCAGTCTGGAGGAGTTGTTACAAAACTGCTCCAGTGTCTTCTAGATGACGGGGAAATCGATGGTGCCGTTGTAGTCGGTGCCAACGAATGGAAACCGGTCAGTATGATTGTAACATCCGCTGAAGGATTATTCAAAAACAGCAACACTTCAAAAAGCAAATATGCAATCTCATCACTTCAGGCAATCCGCAAAGCCGGTGAAATGGGTCTTGAAAAAATAGCGGTCGTAGGTCTTCCGTGTCAGGTTGCCGGATTGAGAAATATCCAATATCACAAATATATTTCAAAACACGGTACTGAGAGAGGAAAAAACGGAAAACCGGCTAAAATACCTAAAATAGAATATGTCTTTGGTCTGTTCTGCACCGAGAAATTTGAATACTCTCAACTTGCCGACAAGATCAACTCTCTCGACATTTCCATGAATGATGTTGTCAAATGCGACGTCAAAGGTAAAAATTTCATCGTTTCAACAGCTGATGAGGACTATCCTATTGGTTTAAATGAAATAAAAGCATCTGCCGGATGTTTGATGTGCAGAGACTTTGACGGTGAACTTGCAGATATAAGCTTTGGAGATAAGGGATCTCCCGACGGATTTTCAACAGTAATCATCAGAACAGATAAAGGAAGAATCATTGAAAAGTATTTTAACCTCCACGATGATGTTAAAGTCGATGAAATAGAATTCATGAGGAATTTCAAGCAGAAACGTTTCAGCAGGGAAGTTTCAAGAAGACATGACAGTGACGAGTATAACTCCTATTATTACATCTGGAGGCACGGTGGTGTCGGAGCCGCACAAAACAGTAAGGTCTATGTGAGATTCAGAACAACAATAGGAGGATATTACAATCCTGAAACACTTATGAAAGTTTGTGAAGTTGCCGACAAATTCAACTCAAAGATAAAGCTAACATCCCGTGAGGAAATAGAAATACAGGACGTTGATTTATGTGATGTTGAAAAACTGGTCGCTGAATTTGAAAACGATGACATTCTAATTAACGGAACAGAAGGGCCGCTTTTCAGATCAATCATGGCCTGTCCGGGTGAGGAACACTGCAACCTCGGGCTTATTGATACAAATGAACTTGCATGTGAAATAGAAGAAAATTACGCTGAAAAACCTGCCAACTATAAATTTAAAATGGGAATTACAGGTTGTCCAAACAGATGCCTGGCAGTAACCACTACCGATTTCGGCATTAACGGAATTAAAATCCCAAAAACCGCAGATAACTGTAACGGATGCGGAAGATGCCAGGATGTATGTAAAGTTGATGCAATCGAAGTCAGGGGAGACACATCAATAACCAACTACAACTTATGTGTCGGTTGCGGAAAATGCATCCGCGCATGTCCAAATGAAGCCAAAAAAGTTAAATTTGAAGGTTATTCAATATTCATCGGAGGAAAAGGAGGAAGAGAAACAATAATCGGACGCCAACTCAATGTCAAAACCAAACAGGAAGTTTACGATACCCTTGAAGCCGTATTTGAAATCTACAATGAATTAAGTATCAAACCTCAAAAGGAAAGGCTTGCCCATACCATTCAACGAGTAGGAGACCTATATTTCTTCAACATGGTTGAAGAGTATAAAAAGAATCTAATTCATTAATTCGAGGATTAAAAAATGATTGAAATTAAATACGTTCCGACAATCTGTCCCTACTGCGGTACGGGCTGCGGACTGAATCTGGTTGTGAAAAACGGGAAAATCGCAGGTGTGGAACCATTCAAAAGACACCCTGTAAATGAAGGCAAGGTATGTCCAAAGGGTAATTTCGGATATCAATTTGTTAACAGATCTGACAGACTAACTACTCCCCTAATAAAGGAAAACGGAGAATTCAGAGAAGCTTCATGGGACGAAGCACTTGATCTTGTTGCAGCCAAACTCAGGGAAGTGTCAGATGAAGACCCGAATAAAGTGGGATTTTATGCATGTGCCCGTTCACCCAATGAAAACATATACATTACTCAAAAACTTGCAAGGGTTGCATGCGGCACTCAAAACGTTGACCACTGTGCAAGAATCTGTCACGGTCCGACTGTTGCCGGTCTGGCAACAGCTTTCGGATCCGGTGCAATGACCAATGGTTTCGACAGCATTAAACAAGCTGATTACATTTTCTGCATTGGATCAAACTGCATGGAGGCGCACCCGTTATTTGGACGTAAACTGATTCAGGCCAAAAAGAACGGTGCCAAACTTGTTGTCGTGGATCCGAGATTCACTCCAACTGCCAAAATTGCAGATGAATACGTTGAATTTGAAACAGGTACTGATGTTGCCCTGATGAATGCAATGATTAAGGTAATCATAGACAATGACTTGCAGGATGATGAATTCATAGCCAAAAGAACGAGGGGATATGAGGAAATGAAGGAGGCAGTTGAGAAATACACTCCCGAAAGGGCTTCACAAATCACTGGAATCAGACCTGAAGTAATAGAACACCTTGCCATAGAATATGCATCCGCCGACAGGGCAGCTATTGTCTACTCACTTGGAATTACCGAACACTCCCATGGTGCAGACAATGTAATGTCAACTGCAAACCTTGCAATGTTGACAGGCAACATAGGCAGAGAAGGTACCGGGGTTAACCCTCTCAGAGGCCAGAACAATGTTCAGGGAGCCTGTGACATGGGAGCACTGCCTTCTGATTACGTCGGATACAGGAAAGTAAGCGACCCCGAGACAACAGCATGGTTCAATGACTACTACAGTGGACACGGTTATGAAGTCAACCTGCCGGCGATTCCCGGCTTAACATTGGTTGAGATGATGAATGCCGCACATGCAGGTGATTTGAAGGTACTATACATTCACGGTGAAGACCCGGTTTTATCCGATGCCGACGTAAAACATACCCGGGAGGCTCTGGCAAATCTTGAAATGCTGATAGTACAGGAATGCTTCCTTACAGACACTGCCCAGTGTGCAGATGTGGTGCTTCCAGCAGCCGGATGGGGCGAGCAGGAAGGAACGTTCACAAGTGGTGAAAGAAGAGTTCAGTGTCTTCATAAGGCACAGGAACCTCCAGAAGGTGCATGGGTGGACTGGAAAATCATGGAGGAAATCGCAGTCAGAATGGGAGTTCCAAGACAACTCTTCCACTACGAATCCGCCGAGGAAATTTTCGATGAAATCAGACAGTGCGCTCCGATAATGGCAGGCATGAACCGTGAAAGACTTGACACTCCCGAAGCACTTCACTGGCCATGCACATCTGTTGATGACCCGTGCCAGCCTCTGATGCACAAAGACAAATTCGCACATCCGGACGGTCTTGGAGTATTTCAGGCACTGGATCACAGGGGACCTGTTGAAAAGGTAGATGATGAATATCCATTGCTCTTAACCACAACAAGAATACTGTTCCATTATCATGCCACAATGACTCGAAGATGTGAAACACTGTCTAATGAAGTAAAAACAGGTTTCATTGAAATCAACCCAGAAGACGCCAAAAAAAGAGGAATACTCGACGGCGAAGTCGTAAAAGCATTTTCAAGAAGAGGAGAAATTGCAATCCCTGCCCGTATAACCGAAGATATCAGACAAGGTATTGTCAACATTCCGATGCACTTTGTCGAATGCGCCGCCAATGTATTAACCAACTCCGATTCCTTTGACCCAAAATCAAAGATGGTGGAGTTAAAAGCCTGCGCTATTCAGGTTGAAAAGCTCCCTGAAGAACTGGAAATGAAAACTGAAGTTTACAGGCACGGCACTGACACCCAAATCAGAGCCGAAGAAATGTCAACCACTACAGTAAAAAAGAGAGGGATTTAAATGAGCATTAAAATCAATGACAAATACTATGCATACTCAGCTATTGATGATATCAAACGGAAAGGAGAGTATGGAGGGGCAGTCACCACTATTATGAAATATTTACTGGAAGAAGGTATTGTTGACGGTGTTGTGGGAGTATGTCAGGGCTATGATATTTATGACGGCGTGCCGACTCTTATAACAGATCCTGATGAAGTTATTAAAACTGCAGGTTCCATTCACTGCGCCACCTTAAACATAGCCAAATTCATATCAAAATACCTCGACGGAGCCAGATACATGAAGCTTGCAGTTGCATGTAAACCATGTGACGCAATGACTCTTAGAGAACTTATGAAAAAGGGAAATGTCATTGAAGACAACCTAATTCTGATTGGAATTAATTGCGGAGGAACCATGCCTCCAGTTCCAACTATCCGCATGATTAAAGATGTATATGAGCTTGACCCTGCCGATGTCATCAGGGAAGAAATATCCAAAGGAAAACTGATTGTTGAAACCTCAGAAGGTGAAGTTGGTTATAGTATTGAAAATCTGGAAAAGCAGGGTATGGGCAGAAGGGAAAACTGTCAGAGATGCAATCTTAAAATTCCTTTCAATGCCGATTTGGCTCTGGGCAACTGGGGTGTAGTCGGTGAACTTGAAGGAAAAGCCACTTTTGTTGAAGTATTTTCCGATAAAGGTGCTGAAGTTTTAAATAAAGTCATCGAAGCCAATCTGATTAAAATCACTCCTTCCGATGAAGAGGGAATTAAAAAAAGGGATTTCATCAACAATTTCATGCTTAAGGAATCCTTAAATAAAAAACAAACAGATTACGCAGGCACTACTGGAGACATTATAGATGTATTCTACAAATACTCCGATGAGTTTTCAAGATGCATGAAATGCTACGGGTGCCGTGAAGCATGCCCATTATGTTTTTGTAAAGACTGTTGTCTTGAAGCCGAAGGCCCTGAATGGGTACCTGGAGGACGCACTCCTGCAGCTCCGTTTTTCCACTTGACCCGTATGGTACATATGGCCGATGCCTGCACCAACTGCGGGCAGTGTTCTGAAGTGTGTCCTAGTGAAATTCCCGTTGCCAAGGTATGGAGTACCGTAAACAATAAGATAAGGGAAACCTACGGTTACATTCCGGGCATGATTAGTGAAGACTCCCTTCCGTTCACAGACCATGTATCCAAAGCCAAACGGTTATAGGTTAATTCTTATAACACTTTCTTTTTTTATATAACCTTGCTATAGTTAATCATAGATATCATGAATCTGATGAATTTAATTGGATGATGGTATAATCAGTATACAGCTATTGATTGAACGGTTCACGGTTATTTATTCCGTTAATGAAAATTTTCTCCAGTTTCTCTTCGTTTTCACCGTTTCTGATATGTGAAATGAGTTCAACTAGATTGTCATTTCTTAAAAGGCATGGTTTGATTTTACCGTCTGGAGTTATCCTTAATCGGGAGCAGTTTGCGCAGAAGGTAGAGTTGTCAACCGGCTTTACCACTTCGATTTCTCCACCGTTAATGTAATATTTTTTACGACCTTGCATGAATTTGCGCTCATGAACCTCATCAGCAATATCTGCCAGTTCACTTTCAATGTCATCAAGGTTGTAGTGATACTCTGCACTGAATTTGTCCTCATCACAGTTCTTACTGTCAATTAACTCGATTAGCTGGAGGACAATACCGTGTTTTTTGCAGAATTCAAACATATCGTCAATCTCGTCCTGATTTATGTTTCTCATAATGACCATGTTTATTTTAACAGGGTATAATCCGACATCAACTGCTTTTAAAATGCCCTTTTTGGCATCTTCAAGATAATCCTTTTTTGTGATGTATTCAAAGGTTTTCCTGTCAAGAGTGTCAAGACTCACATTGACACGGTCAAGACCAGCATTCTTTAAATCCTGAGCGTATTTTTCCAAAAGAATCCCGTTGGTTGTCATAGAAATGTCTTTAAAGCCTACACTGGCAATTTTTTTGACAATTTCAACAATATCATTTTTAAGCAGTGGTTCTCCACCTGAAAGCCTTATTTTTCTAACACCGATATTCTTGGCTACTCTGCAGATTGTGTGGAGTTCATCTGCGGTCATTTCGTCTTCTGATTTTACCATTCCGTCGTGATGGCAATAAAGACAGTTGACATTGCATCTGTTGGTTAAGGTAATTCTCAGTGAAATGATTGGTCTTTCGTATTTATCCAGAGTGACATTTTCAAGCATATTTATTCTTCTACAATTATTGTTATTTTACTGATTTTTGAATCGGTTTTAAGGGAACTGATGATTGCATAAATCATTTCCTTTAAAATTCCCTTGGTGAACGTGTTGAGTTCAATGTTGTAATTGTCCGTTTTAAGTGCGATGCAGGCATCACTCAAATCATCTTCAATATCCGTTATTTCAATATAGATTGTTTTAACGTTTTCAGGTGTTTTAATTGAGTTTATCATTCCCTTTATTGAGTTTGAAACGATTTTTGATGTAAACTCATTGAGTTCAAGTGGCTCATCATTAATCATGACAAAGCATTTTGCACTAACTGGACTTTGAGGGGTTTTTTCCTGCGGTATAATCATTTCAATTTTTCCAATCTCCTCAACATTGTAGTCTTTTAGGTTCAGGGTGCTGATGACACTGCATACACTGTTTTTTAAATAATTGCTGACGAACCTGTTTAGTCCAATCACTTTGCCGTCTATTGAAAGGTAACAGTGTGTCTGATCAATGTCTTCTGTTTTAAGGCTTCCTTTACGTATTTCACAGGCTATTGTCTCACCGTTGTTGTACCCACAGTTTTTAGCAAATAGTGTGTCCACAATGTCATGACCTCTCTTTTCTATGAGGTCTGCAAGTTCGATAATGCCCGCATCATCGATTGTAAAGGAGTCCACTTCTTTAATTGTGTATTTGTCCCTTACATTTGGGGATGTTATTATTTTAGGGTAATTGTAGGTTTTGTATCCTTCTATAATGACAAAATCAATATCATCAAGGTGTTTTATTAAAAATAGTATTCTGTTTAAATCCATTTCAGATTTTGCATTGAAAAAAGTGGTAGAACCGACTCCCACCACTAGGTCAGCTCCAGCCTGTTTGTGTTTCCATGTGTCTGTATTTTCCTTATCCATTTCTATTGTGTGGTGTGAGTGTTTGATTGAAGCTACTCTGTAACCTCTTTTTGTCAGTTCTTCTATGATTTTCACTGTCAGAGAGGTTTTTCCGGTGTCTTTTTTACCTACTACTGATACTATTTTCATAATTTCAATTCCTAGTTGGTTATTAATTATATTAATTTGTCTTTTGTATTAATTATATTTTTTAATGTTTATGTGGGGTTACCTCACACACTTTTTAGGGATTGGATTTTCCTGACGTTTATGTGTAGTTACTACACGTTTAATTCAATTTTTTCACATTTGGATTTCCATTTATTTTCTTAAATTTCTATGTTTATTATGTTGATTTTTTATTTATTTAATTTTTTGCAGTCGATTATTAAAATTATACTTTCTATATTTTTTTATTTTTTTTTTATTATTATAAATCAAATTTTTTTATATAATAAATTATTTAAATTTATTTATTGTTAATATAGTATTGTATAAATCTATATTAGGCTTTCCTAAATTAAAAATTTTGTAAATTTTGATAAATTATGAGAAAATAATCGATATGTTTATATGTACAATTCGAGAAAAATTGTAATTGGCAAAAATATTAATATTTTTGAGAGGTTAAAATTATGGCAGTAAAGATAGATTCAGAAGCTTGCGGACACATTGAAAACTGTCCGGTACAAGGATTATGTGTTAAAATTTGCGAACAAGGTGCACTTATCGAGGAAAACGGTGATGTAACCATTATTCCTGAAAAATGTGATGATTGCGATTTGTGCATTCAGAATTGTCCAAACCAGGCAATATCAAAAGCTTAAAGAGGGAAAAGAATGTTTAATATTGAAAGAAAAGGTGGCGAACACAGGATACTTTCCTACAAAGACCAGAATTGTGTGGGTTGCGGGATATGTAGTGAAGTCTGTCCCACAAATTCATTGAGACTGGGACCTACAGTTCCTATAGCACGGGGTTTAATAGAAATGGATCTTGTTTCAGTAAACGCCAAGTCATGTGCATTTTGTGGATTATGTTCATCAGCATGTCCGTTCAATGCTTTGGATTTGATAATTGACAATGTCAGCATTAAAGAATTGGATATTTATCCTAAATGGGATGTTGAATCAACAGTTAATGATGATGACTGCATTTACTGTGGAAGATGTAGAGAGGTCTGTCCTCAGGATTCAATTATATTCAAAAGAGAATTGCCAGACCGTTCAGCACTGATAAGGGGAGAAATAGACATAGATGACGAAAATTGTATTTACTGTTCATTTTGCACTGACTTATGTCCTGCAGAGGCAATAACAGTTAAATGCGTTCCAACTGCAAGCAATGAAACAGTGAACAATGCAATTGAAATTGATGTGTCAAAATGTGTTTTCTGTGGTGTTTGTAAAAGGGTATGTCCTGAAAATGCAATCAGGGAAATATGTTCAACCTGTATGTATGCGGATGATATTGAAGTTCCCAAAATCACCGGTGAAACATTCATTGTTGAAAGTACATGTGTTAACTGTTCATGGTGTTCTGACATTTGTCCTAAAGATGCAATTACAATTACCAAACCGTTTGAAGGTACACTGGAATTGAATGAAGTTGAAGAGGATGAAAAAATCTGTAAAGGTGAATCCTGTCATGCATGTCAGGATGTATGTCCATGTAATGCAGTTGAAATTGTTGACGGAAAGGCATCAACCAATCTTGACTTCTGTAACCTGTGCGGAGCCTGTGTGCCTGCATGTCCGCAGCATATAAGGGCAGTATCAAGAACAGCCATGAAATTAGGCAATGTCAACTCCAAGTCATGGAGTGAAATTTTAGACTCATTAATGGAAGGCAAATAGATTTTTTGCCCTATTTCATCATCATTTTTTTTTTAATTTTGATGTGTAGTTACTACACTTTTTTGGCAGACAAAAAAATTTTTACCATTTTCCGGCAATTTTGTAATACTTTTATACTATTTAAGTATTACATATTTTTATTTACATTTTCCTGTTTTCCCGATTTTAGAGATAAATTAGTTTTAAAATATATAATTAATTTAAATTTAATTCAATTTAAGAATAAAATAATTTTTATGACGATGATTTAAGTTTAAGTTTATTTAAATCAATATTAAAAATTGAAAATGTGTACTATCTACACGGTTATATATAAAGCTTGCGATTTAATTCTAGTAGACATCTATATTTATATAAGTATACATATATCTTAACCATTACACATTGGTGGTTCAAAATGCCGAAACATATTGCATCTGGTCTCAAATATTTGGCTGCAGTCAAATTGAAAGAAACTGGAAAAAGTCATCAAGAAATTGCTGACGAGCTAAACGTCGATAGATCTACCATATCACATTACCTGAATGGTAGAAACTTATCCTGGAACTCAATTGACGTTGCAAGGACAATCATAGAGTTATCTCCAAGGGATTTCTTGAAAATGACCGAAGCGATATTTGACGAACCAGAACAGAGTCGAAAAATTGTGAATATTTGCAAAGAAAGAAATTTCGAAGCAATTATTGAAGATTCCTGTATTGGTTGCGGTTTATGTGTAAGTGCATGTTCGATGAAAGCTATTAAATTAGAATCATTGCAAGCGCATGCAGACTCCATACAATGTTGCGGCTGCCAGCTATGCAGTGAAGGCTGCCCAACAGGTTCAATAAAAATTTTGGAGATTGAAAATGATTAGAAATTTAAAAGAGGTTCAAGACAACAACTTTGACATCACAAGAGATGCTGA
>CACYBU010000218.1 GCA_902772665.1 uncultured Methanobrevibacter sp.
GGTTACAACATCTTTTCCCTGTTCGAATGCCTTTAGGGTTAGTGAAAGTGCAGGCTGTGCATCAACGATATTTGTAGGAGTTGCTTCAATAAGACAATCATATTCAACAGCATCTAAAACATCCTCACCATTCAACTCAGACCCAAATTCCGGATATTGTGATAATTTTCCTTTCTCCTTTTTAGTTTCAACAAGTAATTTTTCATCCAGTCCATCCTGGGAAATAGCGGATGAAGATGAATCAGCTGCACCAACAACCTTTATATTAACACCTGTTTTATCTTTAATTAAATCCCTTTTCATGGAAATGGCATTGGCAACACCCTGGCCGACTGAACCAAATCCCATAATAATGACTTTGCATTCATCCATAATAATCACTTAAACTTCATTAATTACTAATAATTTCTTTTCTTCGGCAATTTCTGCAATTCTATTAAATACTACCTGTTTTTTACCAATACCTGCTTCTATATTGATTAAGGCAGTGGATTTTTCTTCACCATTTAATTTAATATCAAATGCCACTATTACAACATCTTCAAGTTCATTGATTCTGTCCATGGTGTCCCTTAAATCCTGATCCACAATATGACCGAACAAGATAGTGGTGATTTTTTCCTTTAAAACTACACCATCAATTTCAATAATACTGAATCCCAGTTCTTCATATCTGTTAACTATTTTTTTAAGGTCTTCCTGTTCACCTTCAATAGTTAATTGAACTGGAACATTACCATTTTCATTTTTATAATCTCTTTTATGAATAACAGTTACTAAATTAGCACCGAACACACTTATCGGTTCCAATGCCTTAACTAACTGTCCCGGAGAATCTAAAAGTTCTAGAACCAAGTTTATCTTCATATAAATCCCTCTTAATTTGTCCAATCTGCTCTTTTTACTATAAGATTTCCGTCTTTATCAATGTTAGCATTTCTTAATATTTTTTCTGGATTTTTCTTGTGAGATTCATCTTCACGGGTTAAATTTAAATTATCGGTAATATACCAGGTTTCATCTGAATCCGGAATGTCTTCTAAAATCTTTGAGAATTTTTCTATAATGTCTTCTGCATCTTTTTCGATTGTCATAAATATAAACTCCTATTAATTAATAATATAATTAATTATGTTTTTCAATATTAATAAAGTTAAAGAATTCAACTCGCCATTTCATTTGAGACATTAAATGAATTTCCATTAAGTATAGATACAGCATCTCTCAGTATGGGTCAAAATTGCTTTAAGTTTGAAAAATTGCTTTGGAATGAAACCAAACATTTATATTAAATGAAATTTAAAGTAATAGCAATCACCACTAATGTGGATTTAGAAAAATATTAATTGAGGAGTTCAAATGAGTGAAATAAACAATCTCGTGTATTTTTTAAATTCTGTTAAAGACCTATTACCATTTATGGATGAAAGTGATTTTAGAAAGAAAATCAGTGAAAACAAAGACTTCAGGATTAAAGTCCAAAAATTAGTCTATCTCTCAAAATATTTTGGATGGAATAATCCATTTATTTTCACATTAGCCGAAAGAGGACCATATTCTGTTGAATTGAAACAATCATATTCCATGCCGAATCTTTTTGACAATGTTCCAGAAAAGATAGATGGATTTGATTTATCTGGGATTCGAAATTTTACAACAAATAAAAATCTGTTATTTATTGAAGCCAGCGCTACAATACTTTACGAATTTAAAGATAACATTTCAGAAAACGATTGTATAACTTCAATACACACATTAAAAAACCATATCACACCAGAAATTATTAGTGAAGCATATAAAACAATTGGAAACTTTAAATTATACCCTGAATTCTTCATCAGTGCAGACGAAATCGATGTTCTGAAAAAACAAGTTAACACTAAAATTAAAGAGCTAACTAAAGATTTTGAAAAATTTAAACCATTTACTAATCAGATAATTGTTACCGGAACTATGGACTATATGAGAATCGCTTTAAGAGAATCCGATCTTAATTTAAAATCCAGTTATGAATTAATATTGTTTATTGAGAGATATCTAACTATAATTGAACAATTGTTTAATCAAATAGTTTCTGAAGAAGAATTCATATATATGGATTTAGACTACTTAGAAGAAATATTTAATCAATTCCAAGACTTTGTAAGCAAAGAACACAATATAATTAAAAGAATTGATGATGAGGAGTTTGATGAAACCTTATTCTATTAAGAGGTTTTAATATGAAAAGACTTGAAAATGAACCATTTACCATTTTTGATGCACAAATTATTGTATACTATTGTTTCCTATTTAAAAATCATAGGATTCTAGAATTAACAAGCAAAACAAGAAAATTAACCACTTTTTTAATTAATAACAATGTAAAAATTGTTGTTCCAGAATCTATTATTCGTGAGATTCAAATGAAAGGATTTGGTGAAATTATTTCTGATTACACTTCTTCAAAATCACCTATTCACATCATAGGATTAACAAGAAGTCCAACATTAGGATTTAAATACAGGTTAAAAACTAAAATTGAAGAAAACTTCAACAATATGATTAATAGCAACTGGTTTGAAGTAAAACAATATGTTCCTCCGAAAATATCAATAGATAATATCACAGACTTCTTTAAAAACATCAAAAATAAATCCAAATTAAATGAATTTTTAAATAAAAAGGACAGATATGATCCTGTACCTTCCAGAACAGATATGGAACTAATTGCTTTTTCAAAAGAGATTTCCTCACCAATCATTTCTAATGATTACGATATTACATTTTTTGCAGATGAACTGTTTGAGGAAAATTTGTCAGATGAAATATATCCGCTTAAAGAACTGAATATCTACAACAATTAATTAATCCAGATAATTGAGAAAAATCCGTATCTTTAATAATCTTTTTTCTCAA
>CACYBU010000219.1 GCA_902772665.1 uncultured Methanobrevibacter sp.
CACTATCTGGATAAGTGCATGAAATTGATTTATCCTCAAATGGGCAAGTTACAGATTTCACAACAACTTTCCTTAAATTCTCTGGTGGAACTGGTTTCCTTGAAATTTCCTTACTATTGACGCCATCATTTACAGGAATATTTAACTCAATAAAACCATATTCATCAACTAAATATTTAATTAAGTCATTGGCATCGATGTTATATTTAATTTCTTCAACATCACATTTATCATAATTGCTGAAATATTCTACTTCTTCCACATCACCGTATTTTTCAGTGATTTCAATGCAGATATTATCAAATTCTTCATGGGAGTATTTATTTTCATGTCCCAAAATATTCGCTTCTTTATCTTCATAGTATCCAGTTTCAACAATATAACAATATAACGCCATAAATATCATCCTCCATTATAATTCTCTCCAAACATTTTCTCTTTTTTTCATATTATTAATCTCATTCCATAACGCATTAAAACCATCTTCATTTTTCTGTTTTAACTCTTCATTTTCTTTTTTAAGTTGTTTTATTTCAGCTTCGGTTTCTCTACGAACTTCTGAAGTGTAAACTTTGGTCTCAATATTCTCTAAACTCAAATCAGGCATAGCCAACAAGTAAGCTTCTTTTACTTCTTCAACTTCAATTTGAATATATGATGGATCTGTTTTCACTGGTGGGGTGTGGCCTTCCAGGAGTGTGCAGATTCTGAGGTTTCCACAATTCCTGGCAATGGTGGTTTGGAAAAATTTCCGTAATCCATGAGCATGAAATTTTGGTATTTTTTCAATTTCTTTATCCTTATCTTCAATAGATATATTGCCTTCTTTTATTTGTTCTTCTATTTTTGCAATACGCCAGTTATATAGTTTCTTGTTTTTTCTTCCAAAGAGACTTGATGTTGATTTTACATGCAAAGGTCCTTTATAATATTCACGTTTGTTTCCAAACAATGAATCTGCTTTTGTGAGTTTTAAATCTAAATCTTGTTCTTTCTTTATTCTAGGGAAATATTCATTTTTGATTCTTCTAAAATTTTGTAAAATCAAATTACATGTTTCAGGACCTATGAATGTTATGCATTGCAAGTTGAATCTTTTTGTTTTTTCAGGTATGATTTCAAGTGTGCAGATCATATCTGCAGGTGCGTTGTCAATGAAGTCATCAACTTCAATGAAGTCATGGTATTCTTGAGTTCCTGTCATGAAGTCATCAACAGTAAGTTGTAATGCATCACCTAATCGTAATCCAGTGTCTTTTAATGTGCTGATTAGTGTTTTGTGGGTTAATGTTGAATCATCCATAATAAATTTAATATCTTCTTTTTCTAGCAAGTTCCATTTTGAATTACTGCGTTTATAATTTGTTTGTGGATATTTTACAGTGTAAAATTTGAGGAATGTTTTTATGTGGTTTAAGTCTGTGAATATGGTGTTGTTGGAGTTTTTTTCATTTTGACAGTGTTGTATGTATTTGTCAAAGTATTGTTTTATTAGTGATGATTCAGGGTTGTTAATATCAAATGAACTTACTTTTTTTTCGATGATTTGGTTTCCTTCCTCATCTGTTCCGTGGCTGATGATTTTTTCTGTTATGATTTCTTGTTGGTTTTTGCAGTTTGTGATGATATCTCTTAATGGGAGATTTAATGCTTGTGAGAATTTCCGCAGTGTTTTTTCATAGTTTAGTTTACTTGCTTCACTTTCTTTTGTTGATATAAAATTGGTGTAATATATATCGTTTAATATGTCATATGTCATGATGGTCACCTATATGTTAATATAGGTGGTTCATCTTATTTATATTTTGTATAACTTCAACTTAAAAGTAGTAATTAAATAAATAAACTTGCTTCTGTAAGTTGAAGTTATATTTTGCTTTTGTCGGCATAAATAATTACCTCCAACATTGACAAAATAAAAACATTCGTATGCATTAGAACGAACAAATATTTTAATATGGTTTCAACATTAATTTCTTCTCAGATACTTTTACGCTAATTTCATCCGACAATTGAAAAATCGAACCATCTCTATCTTGAAATTCAACTATAACGTCATCAGGTAACTTTTCAACAATCTCCTTCAAAACTTCAACATTCAGCACTGCCATGTAACAATATTTATTAAAAATAGTATAAAAAAGTCACAGTTCCCAACCCAAAATAATATTCAAAAAAAAATAAGGCCAACTCATTACAAAATGTAACAAGTTGGCCTAAAAGTGAATTACCTTTTTTTACTCAATAGATCCAAAATTTGAGATGACACTCTCTCCAGAATAACAAATTTTTTTAATAACTAGGAAAATTAATTTATTAAAAATATTAGTTTTACATCAAACTTTCACATTCTCTGCTACTTTGTCTGATGATTTTAGACCTATATCATTGTAAAAAAAAAGGAAATTATATTGATTTTTCTGCATAAACGCCACGTGGAAGTCTTTCCCGTGTTGCGTTTTTTCGTTGGATATATTCTAAATATTTTCTTTCTTTAGCTGATTGCCCAGGAGTTATTTTCAAGTAGTTCATCTGCATCACTTCCGTAAGGTTTCCATGAACCATGAGGGATTTGTAGCTAACAAGTTTCCACTACTACACCAAATGCTAGTAATATTTCCTCCGTTGGCTACTGCTGCAGGGTCACGGTTAATCCAGTTTCCACCAGTATGTTTAGGATGTTTGAACTGTCCTCTTACATGGCCACATTTACTTTTAGTACAATATACATGCAAGCATTTCCATTCATAACCTAAAGCTTCTGCAATATTGATTAACCATTGTAACCAATCAGTACAATTCCCTGCTAAACTATCAGTCATTTGTTTATTAGTTCTATGTCCATCAAAATAGAATAAGTATTTGCCATGCTTTTTAACATATGTTAATACCTCATCTATAGTGTTACCTTTGAAACCTGTCTTTTTAACAAAGTAATTCCAAGCATCATTTGCTTTTATTGTTGAAGCATTTGATTTACTTTTGAAGATATTACTGTTAAACTCACAAGTATTAGGTAAACGAGCATTTACACCATAAAAACGAGCAATTTTTGCAAAACTATCTCCAAATACTTTAGGATGTATTTTATATTTCTGATATTTTGCATAATTTGGACATCTCCCATTTTTTTTATAAAAAGAGACTATATCTTTTGCAAGTTTAACATATTCATTTTTTGTTAATGTCTTGTTGATTTTGTCTCCTGTAGGTGAAGGCGCATTATTGTATGTTTTATTTTTCAAAGTCGGTTTTGCATTTAAGATACTGTCGGCAAGTATCGCATTAAATGTTCCATAATTATATTTTACATTATCTAGTGTAATAGTTGCAGGAAATGCATTATGTTTCTCTACATAACCTGCTACTTTTACACCCATCGCTATTGCTTTTGTATTCATATTCTCACATCATTTCTTGCTAAAATTTCTTTTTCTTCAACAGTTAATTCATCTATTTTTGAATAATAATGCTCTACTTCCTCTTTCGATTCCGCAGCAAGCACCATTACCCCATACTCTTTTTTAACACGTTGAATTTCACGGAGTCTTTGATTATCCATGTTCATAAAAACGCCTCGCTATCTTCTGTATCAAGATAACATTGTCTGTTAGAAAGCAAGTAACAGCACTTGCTTTCGTCTTTCTCACAATGGTGTCGATTTGGACAACCATCATGCACAGTATTATTTATTTTCATAAAAATCAGAATGGTTTTGTTGGATATTTACTGTTAGGACAACTTCCGATATGTCCATATTTACCATTAATGTAATGCCCCCATGGGTTAGATTTACATGGGTCTACATATATTCCGTTACCAGTTTTCTTTGACACTATTCTTGCAAAGACATGTCCATAAGCTCCAGAGTGGATATGTATGTAATATAATTTGTATTTGTCAGTTACTCCTGCCGCATCCATCAGTTCTAACATCAAACGGGTTTGACTACAACAGTTACCCATTCTAGCAGACAATACATTTTCAGGAGATCTAGTAAAACCACTAACTTTTGATTTGACTTGTTCATACCGAATTTTAGTTCCCATAAATTTAGCAATTTCTTTAGCAGCTGCAAGATTTTTCTTTTTACCAACTATTTTCAATGCTTTTTCTTTAATCTTTTTAGAAACGCCACTGTTAATTGGAGGAGTTCTTTCAGGAACTTTTTTATTATGTTTAGCTTTCACTTTAACAGTTTTCTTATCATAAACTAATTTACCTTTAATAAGTTTTTTAAATTCTGTATTACTGCTCTTTTTAGGTTTTTCTAACATTTTTAATTTGTTTGAATGACTTGAATCAGTGTTTAATCCAGTTACGCAATCGTAATCTGCATCACAATTATAACAGGTAATTCCATGTTCATATGTCCATTCTACTTTATATCCTCTATTATGCCATTTTTTGTTTATGCATTTGTTATCTTTTCCATCAAAGACTAATGTGCCATCTTTGCCACATGAAGGACATCTATTTTTGAATACGGACCTATAAATTGAACGGTAACTAAGTTTATATTTTGCTGCTTCAGTTTCACTAGCACTATAATGTCCAATCCCAATAACTTTATCTTTTTTAGGGCTTTTACCACATTTAGACCAATACCTTTTAACAATTTTAGTTTTACCTTTCTTGTTATTAGTTCTCCTATTTCTGTGCTTATTCACCTTTTGTGCAGTTTTAGTTGCTTTACCTGAAGTTTCAACAACTGGTTTGGCTAATGTACCTCCAACACTAACGTCAAAAGTGGCATTAACTGGTTCATATAATTCATCTCCACCATAATAAACTGCAACTGTGTACTGTGCAGGTTTATACTTCATTTTAATTGATGCTTTACCTTCACTATTTGTAGTAACATTATGTACTTTATTTGGTGATGCATTCTGGTCATTACTACTAATACTGAAAGTCAATAATTTATTTGCTAAAATATTATTATCATAATCTTTTAATTGAACTTCCAGTTTTCCAGAAGCAGGGTAATTAAAGTTTACATTATCCCCAATCAGAATAGTTTTTGTTTGTGGAATAATAGTATTAATACTATAAGTTCCAAGAGTAACATTATTTTCAGCTAAATCATTACTGTTTTTAGATAATGAATTTACCCTTGCAGTGATTAACTCGTCATAACCAGGCAGTTTAAGATAAACTTTATCCCATAATTGATAATCATTGAATCGTCTATTTTTATAGTTTGCAACATCAACATTAACTGTAACATCAGGGTATTTTTTATCTTTTAGTTTATTTGCAACATCATTATAGATAGCATAGGGATCTTCATCTGAAGTTTCAACAGGTCCAATCTTTGGTATGAATTGGTCCCCTCTTGTTTCATTGATATCTGGCCTTGATTTAATATGTGTGTAATCAATACCAGTTATAGTGTCATCATAAATCCATGATTCGCCAGCTTTTTTGTTGAATGGGGCTGTACGATAAGCAATTGCTGCCCAATATTCATATTTATTTTCATCTGGATTGTCATTTGCATTATATGGTTTGCTATAATAATTACTGATTACTCCAGTGGGTTTGGTTCCTGTAGTGGTAACCTTTTGAATAATCATTGGGATTAAGTCACCTTTGTTTACTTCAAGATTAACCCATCGGGAGATGAGGTCATCAATGTTCTCTTTACTTAATCCCTCATGATTTTCAGATACTGAAATGATTGGCATGATACTGTTGAATGTGTCAGATTCATCTACATCAAACATTACATTTTCAAGGTTATATCCTAAATCTAAAACTTCACTATGCACATCACCTAACAATGGATTAATACTCTGTTCATGGACAACAACATTATTTGCCAACACTTGAAAAACACTATGGTTATCTAGAATTAGTTCTATTTTGTTTGGATCATCATCAATGTCAGGGAATGGATAATCATCTTCATCACTAAAATCAGTGTAATAACCATCTGAATCA
>CACYBU010000220.1 GCA_902772665.1 uncultured Methanobrevibacter sp.
AAGCAAAAATACCATTATCTTTTAAAATTTTTAACCCTTTCTCAAAGAAATATACATATAAATCAGCAACGCCCGTATATGTCGTATAATGTTCTTTAAGATAAGGTTTAATTTCTTTGATTTTTTCTTGTCTTACATATGGTGGATTACCTATAACAATATCAAAACCAGGATTTTCTCCTTTAAATATTTCTGAAAATTCTAACTCCCAAATAAAGAATGGGCGATTATCCAAATATTTATATTTAGAAATTTTTTCAATTAAATCTTTTTTACCTATATTTTTAAGATGTGTTTCTATAAATTCCCATTTAATTTCCTTTATTTCTTTTCTAAGTTTTTCTTTTTGTACTGGTCCACAGGTATTGAAAAATTCGGTTTTCTTTCTTTCTAACTTTTCAAATACCTGTTCAGTTGGAGTCATTGCAAGTTTTGTTTGTGCTGATCTAATAATTAAATCATCATCAAATAATCTTACATTATTATATCCATCTATTACAGAATTACCACACATTATTTGATTATCTAAATTTGGAAGAGGTTCAATTTCATCAATATTATCTTCATCAACAATTAATGATAACCAAAATCTTAATTTTGTTACATCTGTAGCAGATAATTCTAAATCAACACCATATAATGAATTTTGTATAGTTTCTTTTTTAAGTTCATAAAAGTTTATATCTTGAACATTATTAATTAAACGAAGAATATATCTTGCAGTTACAATTTCATTCATCATACCTACAGGAAATGCACCAGAACCCACTGCGGGATCAATAACTTTAACATTTTTAAGTAATTTATCTAACTTATCTGAATTATTTCTAATGGAATCAGATATTTTAGGAATTTTACCAACTTTACCATGTTCATCAAGCATTTTAATAATAAACTCTATTGACAAATAACCTTCAGTGATAAATTTCCTTAAATCTTCTTCAGGAATATCAGTATTTGTTTCTAAATAAGAAATTAAATTTTCTTGACACATATAATGAACAATATGTCTTGGTGTGTAAAATGCCCCTTTTTTCTTTCTATTTTCACTTTCAAGTAAACTTTCAAATACTTTTCCCAACATTTCCGGGTCAACAGCAACTTCTTTTTCTAAAGGTTCATCCTCTTTAACAGTGAAATTAAACCTATCAAATGTTTTAAAAACATTCTCAAAAATAGAGTTAGTTAAATTAATATCTGTTTTTTCCCAATCATAATTATTAATTGGTTCAAATAAAGCACCATTTAAAAATGGAACCATATACCCAAATTCTGCAAAATGAAAATCAGCAACTTCTTCAGCAAATCCTTTATAAAACAATGGTTCTAAAACATCATTAAAGAAATTTTTATTTTGTTTTTTACATTTATTGAATATTAATCTTAAGAAATTTTTCGGTCCAGTTCCCCATTTATCTCCTTTTTGAACTCCTAACCAACCTTTCTTTTGGAGGAAATACATGAAAACTAATTGACCCATTAATTTTTTAGCAAAATCGGATGATTTAATATATTTTGAATCAAATTCCTTTTTAACTATTGAATCATTTTCTTTAATATCAGTTAATGATTTAACTAAAGATTTAACCAAATCACTATATTCATTGAAAAATTCATCAGAAACATTTTCAATATTAAATGCATCATCAATTTGTTCAAGAGATATTTGTTCTTCAGAAATTAATAAACTTAAAAACTGTTTTTGACAGGTGTGATTTGGTTCATTTGGACCAACTAAAAAAGAATGTCTTCTTGGTGCACTTAATTCTTCTTTAACACCATTTTCACCAAATTTATAATATTTTTTAATATATGAAAATCTCCAGTCATCAGACTCTTTAGAATAAAATGCAACTAATGCTGCTTCTTTATGTGTTGATTCCATTACAGATGCAATTAAATTTCTTTGCATTGTTCTTGCACGGTCTCTAGATGATTCACTTGATAATTCAACAGCATATAATCCAATACGATCATTAAATTTACTTCTATATGTACCAATATTATAAAATTTATTTACATATTTTTTGAAATTATCTTTAATAAATTGCTTTTCTTCAATTGTATTAATTTCAACATCATTGAAAAGTTCAGTTAAAAAATATTCAAACTGCCCAATATCAAATTTATTCTTAAATGTATTTTCAAGTATATTAATAGCTAGTTTAGTATCCATCAAAATCACCTAAAGTATTCAGACAAAACAATTTCTTTTATTTCCTCATCAGAATTATTATTTGTATTAGTTTTTAAATCATCATCACGAATATTTTTCCTCAAAACAGTTATTGTAGATTCTGCATCTCGGGCATTTTCTTTTAATAATTTGTTAATTAATTTAGATTTATTTTTTGTTATATGTCCTTCATTTATCAAATCTCTAACCTTTGTTAAGAATTTAATATCATAACTGGCTAAATCTTGTTTTTTAGATAATGCTGCATTAATATAATTAATTATTGCTTTTTCATTACGGTTTAAATTATGTTCAGTATCTGGATGATTAAGTAAATATTTAAATTCATTTAGATTTTTATTTAAAAAATCATAATAATTTTCATCAAGTAAAATACCTTTTTCTTCGGGTGATGCTTTTAATTCTTTTATCGCATCAAAAAAGTCTATTTCTTCAGTTGTTTGACCAATTGTTTTGAAAACTTTTTTAAATTTACCTGTACGTAGTAAAGTAATTAAATAATTATTATCTGATTTACGAGCAACTCTTGCCTTTTTAGGAATTTCCTCAATCTTTTTAAATAATTCTTTATCATTATCACGAATATCACGCAATAAATGAAGATATTTTAATTCATCATCAACATCATCGTCTTCATCCAAAATATCGGAATTCAATTTATTAAATAAATCAAAAGATTGAATAGGTTCATCAGTTAATAATTGAGAATCATTTCCCAATAATTCAATAAACATAGCAATTTTATTTTTAGCCAATGATTCAATACCAATATTTTCTTCAATAGGTGCGGTTGGGAAAAAATTATATGTATACACTTCATCAAAACTAGTACCTAATCTTTGTACACGACCAACCCTTTGCATTATCTTAGTCGGATTCCACGGAATATCAAAATTGATTATAACATTAGATCTATGTAAGTTAACACCATGAGATAATGTATCAGTTGCAACGAGTATCCTATAATCATCTTTTTGACTTTCTTTTTTTACATTAGCATCAAAATTAAATAAAACATCATCCATTTCTTTATTTGATGAATTACCAGTATACAATTTAACATTACCCGAACATTTTTCACTGATTAATTTTGATATATCCTCTGCAGTATCAATAAATTCTGTAAATATTATAATTTTTTTATTTTTTAATTCATTAGCATTTAATAAATCAACAAGTCTTTGTCTTTTTGGATAATCTAATATTGAAGCCCATCTTTCACGAATATGAGTTAAAATATTTAAATCATTTTCTAAATCTATTAAAAATTTATCAGTGAATTGGTCTTTAAGATATCTCTTAGCTTTACCTTCACTAATTAATTCATCAATTTTATCTATATCTTCATCTTCAATTAAATCAAAAATTTTCCAATTATAATCTCTACTTGTGAAAAATTCTCCTTTTTCTTTAAATATTTTTATTACATTTTCATGGGTTTTAATTGAATTATCAATAGATTTTTTAAATGCATAACTACCACTTTCTAATCTTTTAATAAGTAAAATTTTAATAAAATTACCCATCATTTGTTGAGAATTAGAATATCTTGTATCCGGAACTTTTTGATATTCATCAGCTAATGGCCGGTATTTAGCAAAAGTTAAATTTTTATTAATCAATTCTAAAGATTCATCAAATACTTCATTGATATATTCATCAAATTCATAATAAACAGGTCTAGGCTTTTTAACAGTGGGAAATTCTAAATTATTTTTCTTTAAATCATTTTGATAATATTTATTAATACTGTTACGTGTTCTTCTTACCATTAAATATTGTAATATATTTTCACGAATATCTGCGGAAATTTCTTTACTAACACTTAAATACAATTCTGGATCTTCAGATTTGTCAACCATTTTTTGTCTTTTATCTAATCGTTTAAAATATGATTCTAAATCTCTAACTTTAGGATTTGGTAATGTAGAATTATGTGCAGGTTGGAATAATTTAATCTGGCTTAATAAATCAGATGGTGAATTATTAAATGGAGTAGCAGATATTAAAATAACATTTTTTCCTTTACAAATATCCGATAAATATTCATATCTCTGGGTTTCTTCATTTCTAAAATCATGAGATTCATCAATTATAACATTTTGATATTCACTTGATTCATATTTATTTAAAATCTGATCTAATTTTCCTTTTGATTCAACAATAGATTTTACTTCAAATTCTCGTAAAACCTGTTTCCATCCTCCACGATTATGTTCATCAATTAATGCAGGAGGTGCAATAACTAATGTAGTACCTTTTAATTGTTGAGCAAGTAAAGCACCCATATAAGTTTTACCTAAACCAACAACATCAGATAAAAATACACCACCATATTCTTTAATTTTTTCTTTTGCATCTAAAACTGCATCACGTTGATAATCAAGAAACTTAAACCCTTCAGGATAATATCCAACATCCATTTTCTTTTTGTCATTCCAAATTTTGTCATATAAAAATTCATAAATAAACTTTAAATATAGTTCATATGGTGTGATATCATTTCTTAACCAAGTTTTTTTAGTTAAAGTATTAATAAAATCTTTTGATACAGGTTCAGATTTATCCCAAAGTTCTTCAAATTTTTCTTTTGCAAAATAATAATCAGCATCCCTTCTTAGCTCTACATTAAATTCTAAATTCTTTTCAAGACCAGGGTATGTGAAATTACTAGAACCAGTAACTACTCTTCCAACATCTTTATCTTCTTCAGGAAAAGTCATTATATATAATTTTGAATGAGTTTTTCGTTCTTTATATGCTTTAACTTCTAATTTTCCAGATTTTAACCATTCAATAAATTGATAAGCACCTTTTTCAACATTCAAATTATTTTCAGAATTATCCATTTCAAGGACTAAATCATTATTAATTTTATTTTTAAATTCTACAGTTGACATTTTAGATTTTTTAGAATCTTCAATTAATTCAAAAGTTTGTGAATCTATTCCCATACCCACAAGAATTCTAATTTTATCTGTTGATTGTAAACTTTTTTGAAGTTTATAAAAACCACTTACATAAAAATATCCAACTAAACAATCAAAAAATTCAGTATCTTTTAAAAGAACATTAAACCTGTCAACTAAAGTATTATTAACTTCATTAGTAAAAAAACTAGTATCATCCATAGTTATCACAAAAACACTTTATACACATGTTAATATTAATCAATTATTATTTATATAATTATTTAAAAATAAAAATCATTTACATAATACAATTTCATAATCATCTATAAATCCCCATTATTCTTTAAAAGTTATAATATATCTAAAAAACATAAAACATCCATTAAATTTTAGAAATTTAATTTTAATACAAAATTTACTTTTTAATTTTATAATAGTCAAATTAGCTAAATACGTTTAAAAAAAAAGAATGCCATTTATTTAACTTTAATTCTTTTTAATAATTTTAAAACATCAAGTTAATTACTTTTTATTAATAAGTTATACACAATATTTATATAGTCCAAGATTTAAACAAATAATTATGACTAATGAACTAATTGAAAAATTAAATAAAAGTGAAAATCCTGAAGAAAGAATAAAACTATCTGATCAAATTCTTGAGGAGGTTCCTTTTTTACTAGAGCCTTATTTTGAAAAAGGATTTGCATTATATGAGCTTGAAAGATATGATGAAGCTATCAAAACTTTTAAAGAATCTTTTAAATTTGATGCACATATGATGGCAGCAAGAACTTCAAATAATAGACTTGGATTATGTTATGCTGCAAAAGGAGATTATAAAAGAGCTTTAAGATATTTTAATAAATCTTATAAATTTGATAAAGAAAATGAAAATGTTATTTTAAACATTGCAATAATGCATGAACAATTAGATGAACCCAAAAAAGCATTGAAAAAATATGAAGAAATTCTAAAAATTAATCCTGACAATAATTTTGCCGAATATAAAGTCAATATGCTTAGTGTAAACCCTGATTTTAAAAATATTCAGGATGGAATTCAAAAAGCAAACATGCTCTATCAAATGAGAAAGTACGATGAAGCCTTAAAAATAGATGAACAAATATTAAAAATCCAAAGTGACTGTGTTCCGGCATTTCACAATCAGGGATTATGTTATACTGAATTAGGTTTAATGGATAAAGCATTAGAAGCTTATGAAAATGTTTTAAAAATTAATCCCAATGCACTTCATGCACTTAACAATATGGGATTGATTTATATTAAACTAGAAGAATTCGAAAAGGCCAGAGAAGTTCTTGAGAGAAATATCAAAGCTTATCCTGATGATGAATTAGCTTATGCCAACAATGCTTTTGCATTACTTCAACTTAAAGAATATGAAAAATCAATTGAAATGGGTAAAAAATCTTTAGAGATTAATCCTAATCAAGAAGAAGTTTACAATAACTTAGCATGGTGTTATGAAGCATCAAATGACTTTACAAAATCTCTTGAATGTTATGATAAAGGAATTGAAATAAATCCAAATCATAGTCCATTATACAACAATAAAGCATGGTCTTTAAGACAGATTAAAGAATTTGATGATGCATTGAAATGCTATGATAAAGCAATAGAACTTGATGGTGAAAATGCACTTTATTTAAAAAATATTGCTGCAACATATAAGGAAATGAATAATTTGGATAAAGCTCATGAGTATTATATTAAAGCTTTGAATCTTGATTCTACCATAGAAAGCTTTGATGAATTATATTAAATTTAAGGAGGAATTTAAAATGAGCAGATATTTTATTGAAGATGCTAAACCCTACCAAAGAAGAGATTTTGGTCCTACTGCAATTAGTGCTTCAGCTGTAAAGTACAAATCAGATAATGGTGAAACTAAATGGATTTATTTCATTAATCAATGTGATTTTGTAATAGGAATATGTGAAGAAGATGTTTTTGAACAAATATTGGAAATTGAATTTCCTGATAATTTAAATGAATTAACTAGTTTTGATGGGCTTGATTTAGATCCAACACCAGAAATACTATATGAACTCTTTAATGAGAATAAAAATAATGGTGCTGCAAATCTTATCCATTATGTATATGATTTACATGCATGCCCTGAAGATGATGAAGCAGAACTTTTAGCCCTTGGAATTGGTCATTATAGTGACGAAATAGAAGTTCCAATATTGGATGATGAACAATTGTGGCTTAATCATCAAGAAGAATAAATTCATATAATAAGATAATTATTTAATTATAATAACTATATTTAAAAGGAGGAATTAAAAATGACAAGATATTTTATTAAAGATGTTAAATGTGGATACGATACATGCTTTGATGGATGTGGTCCTCATACAACTGTTGCTTCAGCCATAAACTATGAAACAGACGATGGTGAAACAGGATGGATGTATTGTGTACATCCTGATGGACTTTGGCCAATGATAGCATTATATGAAGAAGATGTATATCAAGAAATAATTGCCGGAGAATTCCCTGAAGGTCCAGATTATGAAGCGGATAGCTTTGGAGGTCTTAGTTGGTATCCTGAAGAGTCAGGACTTTTTGAATTATTTTATAAGAATAAAAATAATGGTGCTGCAAATCTTATCCATTATGCATATGATTTATGCGCTTGTCCTACAAGCAAAGAAGATGAACTTTTAGCTCTTGGAAAAGGTAAATATAGTGATGAAATAGAAGTTCCAATATTAGATGATGAAGAAGAATGGCTTGAAGAGTGGAGTGATGAACTCGAAGAATAAAATAAATTTAAGTATTTTGTTTTTTGTTTGAGTCTATAATTTGATTATAAACTCAACATTAAACTTTTAACTTTATTAAATAAAATTATAGTGTACTGAATTATATAAAATAAATGTTTTATGTATTATACACAATTGTATTTAGGTGATAATTTGCAAAAAATCATAGACTTGGATAAAGTTGTTAAAATGATAGATGATTCTAACATATCCATTTTAGTAGCATTTAATAATAATAAACCTGCACAAGCAATAAATAATGATTTAAATTCTATTAAAAATGCATTAAATAACTATACTAAAATATTTTTAGGCTTTGGATTCATTTATTATGTCAATGAACCTTATTTTGTAATTGAAACTTATGATATTAAAAATTCAGATACACAAACAATAACATTCAAAGATAAAGAGACAAAAGTACTCTTAATTAAATCAAAGATAATTCATAATTTAAATGATGAATATTATGACAAATATAAATACCCCGTTGAGGGATATGGAATTTATCTTGATAAAGATTTAAATGTGGAATATGGGTATTATACAATAGAAGATCCAGCATCTGATTATGGAACAAATTCTATAACATTCCATGACTTTAAAGATGCTATTGACGGAGATTTGGTTAAAGAAACTATATTTTCTTCATTAAATCATGCAGATATCTGGAAAACAGATGATGTAATCCTTGTAGAAGAGGGATATGATAAAGAAGTGAGTTTATTAAAATTAGTTAATCTTAAAACTGACATATTATGTTTCATAAATGATAAGTGTTTTGATATAAAACAAGAAGATGACATTTTAAAAGAATTAAATAAAGAACGAACTAATTATTGGAGGCCTATTTATGGGATTATACATATGGTTTTGAATAATGATGGAAAATTATATTTTAAATTAACAAATGATGAGGGTATTTTTGTTATTAGAAAAAATAATGATAAATATGTTTCACAAGTTGGAAAATACTCTGCTGATGAGGGAGAAATTTTACTTGATAAAGAAAGTGATGAAGACATTTACATTAATACTCATGTATTCAAACCAAAATTTACCAGCATTTCTGATGTAAATCTAGCACTAAAAGATAAAAAAATAAACTTAGATAAAACTATGGAGCGTGTGAGCATGCCTGATTTTTACAATGGACCAACCGTTGAGGTTGAATGTGACGGTATATACATACACACAGTATATGCATCAGAGAGGTCTGTTGCCGATGAGATTTATGAATATGAACTCGATGACAATGACTTTATAACTGTTGGAATACATTCTGGTTTAGGGAATTGTGATTTAAGATTAAGTCCACAATATTACACTGGAGATGAAGCCGGAGATTATGGAATTGAGGTTTTTGATGATGGTACAATTTGGTTAAGCAAAAATACTAGTGGTATTTTTGGAGGAGTAAGGGAAATAAATGATTTATCAGAACCACTAAATGCATTTGTTATTGAAATTCTGATGAATACACTTGTTTTTGAAGATTCCTTATCTGATGAAGATGTGATGTATTGTCCAGATTGTGGAGAAGATTATCATAATGATGAAGAATTATGTCCCGAATGTGGAACAAAATTAGTCACAGAATTTGAAATTACCATGTTAGAATACAAAGGGGAACTGTAAAAAATTTAACTGATTATATAATAATATTATAATAAGGAGGACATATTTATGGTTCAATATTGTAGAAAATGTGGAGCAGAACTTGATGATGATTCAAAATTCTGTGCGGAATGCGGATTTTTACTTGA
>CACYBU010000221.1 GCA_902772665.1 uncultured Methanobrevibacter sp.
ATCTGTAAAATAGTTAAAAATAGCATAAATAGAAGTTATGTTACATATAACGCTTTAATAAGTTAATTTAAATTTTGAAATTATTTTGTAAAAATTGACAATATATGAAAAAAATTATAATAAATACATTCAAAATCATTGGAAAATTTCTTTTATATAGTTTTAATAAATAATTAAAAATAAGATTAATTAAATTATATTAAATTAATTTAGTATTAATAATATCAATCATAAATTCAATTAAAAACTACTCAATAAAAAAGCCAATATGCTCAATCAAAAATTGATAATATTGACAATACCTATTAAAAACCAAAAAGAAAAATAATGAACAACTTTCTTTTATATAGTTTTAATGAATAATTAAAAAAATAATGAAGGAAATGATAAAAAAATTAAAAACCAATTAAAATATCATTCATAAATATAATTAAAAACTGCTCAATAAAAAAGCCAATATGCTCAATCAAAAATTGACAATATTGCACATATACAATATATGATTCAAAATTTTATCAATTACAAATAAATAAACAATATCTATTTTACTAACCTTTTAACAAATATATTCTTAATGAGCATTAAAGAAAAAGGTTATGTTAAATCTGAAAGTAACATGAGATTAATTAACTGGTTGAGTTAACTGCCGCTATCTGATGGTGTGGTGTTTGCCTGGGGGAACTTAATTTTTATTTCAAAATTCTGCAAGTCATCGTACATTACTTTATACATTTTCATTAGTTAAGTTACTATTTTATTATATTATTAAAAGTTAACTTGATTAAAAGATAATTTCTCTCATTAGCTATTAATTTAATAAACTCTTACTTAAAGCATTTGAATGTTAAATGTCATTGACTTTTCAGATATAAGTTTTCATATACTAACTAGGTCATCCTTGTCATCCAGGTCAAATCTGATTGAAGTCTTAATCCCGTCTGAGATATTTTCAATATAATGAGATTCTCCATCATAAACGACACCGTAGAGTGAATCCAGTTTTGTGAGAGCATCGGTTAGATGGATTTCACCACCGTAACCTGCATCTGTTTCATCAATTTTTTTCAAAAATATCCCGTGTCAGGATATAGCGTCCTATTACTGCAAGATTTGACGGAGGATTTTACTGTCTTTCAAAGATTCCTTTAATCCGGTAGATGTTGTCTTCAACTTTATCTCCATCAATGATTTGTATTTGTTTGTTTGTTGGCTTTTTTTAAGACATTTTTTCTGATTTTTTTAAGGTCACGGTCTTTATCAACCCTCTGTGGGGTGTATTCGAGTTCATATGTTTTGTCAAAATGGTTCTCAATTGATCTTTGTTTCTGCCGGTTACAATTAAAATATCATCAATTCCTGAAGCTATTGCTTCTTCAATAACATATTGGATTGTTGATTTATCATAAAACCTGTAACATCTCTTTTGGATGAGTTTTGGTTGCAAGTAGAAATCTGGTTTCGAAACCTGGCGCGGGAATAACTGCTTTCATAATAAAACTTCATTAATTTGTATTGTTTTTATGTTAATTTCGACTTTATCTTTTTTAAGTTACTATCTTCTAATGTCTGCTATCGTCTTAAAATGATTTTTTGAGTTTAATTTCTATTTTAATCGGTTTTGAAAATTTTAGTTGAAATAATAGTAAATTGTATTAATAAGGATAAATAAAATATTATTTGACACTTTTAGTGTCAGTTTAAAATTTCGTATATTTCATATACTTTTTAAATCCCATTAAATATTAAAAGGTTTCAGATGTTAATATTACTCTGAAATCACTTTAAAAATATTTAATTTTAAAAACTATAAGTTTTTATTTACTTACTCATATATCAATTAGATTTTAAGGAGATTATTCTCCTTAAATCTAAAGTTAATTTTTCCTTGAATTTTTTTAGTGAACATTAGTATATAGTGTTTTAGAAATTTATTTTTGTATATTTATATATGATTTATCCTATTTTTAATTTAATTATTTCGATTTTGACTTCAGAATTTATATGATGATGTAATTTCTTGATAATTCTCATTTATATAATTATTATCAACTTTAAACCACATTTTTTTTAGATTTCACTGCATTGTAAAAAACTTTTTCTACAATCGACTTTAATAATTCTAGTTTTTCATTATCTTTCATTTCAGTGAATCCTTCAATATTATTATAGTACATTTACATCCCTTTTACCTTTCTACCATATTTTTTCTATAATTTGTAATTATGGTGAATATAATGGTAAAAAGCATAATTTTAATTCCTCAGCTATCTTATTTAACTAATGTAGAAGTGTGTGATGGGAAATTATTGATGATGATAAAGATTATGGCATTAGGGTTTTCTTTTTTTATGGTTCTCATAATCTCGGCAATTGTTTCTTTTTTTGAATTTTCCATGAACTCTAAATAATCATTGCCTTCGGGAGTTAGTGAGTAAAATCAGGCTGCTTTGCATGCATATCTATTAGTGTCCATTCTCATTTGAGGTTTTCTTAGTGAAAAAACTTATGTAATTTCCAACAAATTGTAAAGCAGCTTCATCAAAACTAAAGATTAATAATGGGTTTTATTTTGATTTTAAATCTATGATATTCTCGGTTTTTTGATTATATTTCCGCCCATATTTTCTAAATTTATAATACATTAACATATAGGAGATAGTTTTATAAATGAGGATTTTGACGATAATCTTTTCTATATGGTTTTTTAAACATTATATTGAAATTTTCCTTTAAAAATGTAATGTAGATAAGGCTAAACTAAAATTCACTTCATAGTTTTTCTTGATTATACTATAGATTTCCACAATGAAGCCAATTGTCTCTTTTTACTTAGTTTTTTTTAGTCTTTCATCTGTTCATCAATGGGTTTTCTTTTTAATCCTTCATACCCTTTATTTTCCCAAGTTTTAAACCATATATTACCGGTTACAGGTGTTATTCCAAACATTTGGAGGATTGTTTATTTGTATATCCTAAATATATAGGAGGTATGATAATTTTTTAAGCATAGGTTAATCTTTCTTCACTAATCAAATTGGAAAGCTTATTTATTTCATCAATACTTTCATTTGGGAGATTATTAATTTTTTCCTAAAACATTATTTTTACTTTGAGTTTCAACTTCAAAATGATTAACTATGGGTATGTTTAATTTAATTAACAGGTTTCTAACACCCGAGTATCCTTATTCAACACCATATTTTTTCAACATCTTTAATTAACCAACTTTCTTTTGTACTTAAAATTTCCTTTAATTCATCAAGTTCTTTATTTTTCAATTTTGACTTACGGCCTCCACCATAATGAGCTATTAATGAATGAATTGCATCCACCTTTATCCCATGAGTCATCCAAATAATATCTGCTACTTTCCTTAATTCCTGCCAATTCGCATGATTCAATTTTTGCGAATCCCATTTTCTTGAATTTGAAATATTGTAGTTTTTTATAAAACTTTCTTTTAATCTAATCAGTTTTTACCAAGAATGTCTTTTATAACATACTTGTCATCATCATCAAATACTCCTATCAGATAAACAGTTGCAAAGTAAATTATTATTCCAACAGGCAATGCCACCCACATGTTCAGGTTCAACAAATATAATGCCACTCCCAAAATCAATGAACTAAGCATTATTTTCACCAAATCTGCATATAATTTTTTATTTGGCCTATGACCCAGTTTATAAATTACATAACATTGTATTATCACTATCAACACATCACTCAATACAGTTGTTGTTGCAGCACCATTGTATGAGAAATATGGTATCATAAATAAATTCAAAACAATATTAAACACAGCGGCAATTGCATAAATTTTAGTAATTGTCAATTCTTTATGTGATGCATTTAATAAAGTATTACATGCTCCACTAACAAACAATAAACACACGGTCCAAATCAATATTGAAAGCACTGAGGAAGCAGGGTCAAATTTATGCCCATAGATTAGTTGCACAATATCAAATGAGTAAAACATTGTCCCAACAGCTATGGGTATTATTATGAGCATCAAATATTTAACTGATTTCTCAAAACTTATCAATAACATTGATTCATCATTTTTAAAGAATTTACTCATCACAGGAAATATTACGGCAGTATATACAGAGTAAAACAGTGTTAAAACTGAAATTAACTTATATGATGCATTATAAATTCCAGTCGCATAACTTCCAACCATATTTGTAAGCATAACAATATCAATTGAGTAATAAATAGAATATAAAAGACTAGTTACAGCAAAAGGAAGAGAATATAATGTGATTTTTTTACAAAACTCTTTATCCAGTTCAAATTTCGGTTTCGAAATATGTTTTGTGAAAACATAATAAACATAAACTAAAGCAATAATATTGGCTAAAATATATGCAACTGCAATTCCATAAATCTCCAAATCACCAAAAATCGCAATTAAAATAAAAATTAATAATATGATATTTAATAATGCATTTCCAATACCTTGATATTTACCTTCTTCAAAAGCTTGAAAAGAACCATTCAATAATCCAATAAATGATTTAATAATCATTTCAATAGTAAAAAGCAAAGTAACGATTATAGTAAGTTCATCCCTCCCCATCAAAATTAAAATAATTAATGTTAAAAGGATTGTTCCTATAGCAAAAATATTTTTAAGAGGTATTGCATTACCAAGATATTTTGGAGCGGAATCATAATCAGTTGCAATATGTCTTACAATATGAGTACTAATACCCAAATCAACAGTAATAGCTAACATGCCACTAAAAGATGTTGCAAATCCATAAACTCCAAAATTACTAACTCCAAGATATCTTCCTAATAATATAGTCCAAATAAAAGCACATATGCTAGCTATTACTTGTGAAATAGTTAACCAACTCATATTCTTAAATATTGTTTGAACTTTACTCATAAAATCATCTTGAAAAATATTATAGTTAATATATATAGATTTTCATTTTATATAAGTTTGATAATTATTTTTTTTTAAATTTTAAATATATTGTCATACAAACAACTTTAATAAGATATTATTGAATATAAAAAAGTAATATGATAAGGTAAAAACATGAAGAATATAGCAATTATTGGCGTCGGAGCACTTGGGAAACGACATTTGCAATCTATGGTTGAGTTACAAGACCAATGCAATATTTACGCTGTAGAAATAAATCAAAAGGTAATCAGTGTTTTGAGTAATGAATTTCCAAATGTTAAGTTTATCACAACAGTTGGGGACTTACCTAATGAATTAGAAGTTGTAGTTATTGCTACAAATTCAAATATTAGGAGAATTTTATTTGAACAATTGGTAAATCAGTCTATTGTAAGAAATATTATTTTTGAAAAGGTTTTATTCCAAAAAGAAGAGGATTATTATTTTGTGCAAGAAAAACTTAATGAATTGAATATTCGTGCTTGGGTAAATTGTGCAAGACGAGAATGGTATTCTTATAAACTCCTTAAAAAAGAGTTAGATGATTGTAATGAATTATATATATCTGCAATTGGTGGTCAATGGGGAATAGGATGTAATGCTATTCATATTCTTGATTTAATAGAGTTTCTCTCTGGAAGTGAAATAGAGACTCTTGATTTAAATGGATTAGAAAATAAAGTTATTGAAAGCAAAAGAAAGGGGTTTTATGAATTTTTTGGCATAATTAGAGGTACTTCAGGAAAATGCAGAAATTATAATCTGGTATGTATAGATAATTCAATTTTACCGTTCCGTATTGAAATTACCACTGAAAAATCAAGATACATTATAGATGAAGCAAATAATTATTTACTCATATCAGATAATGATTCAAATTGGAACTGGGATAAAAGAGATTTTAAACAGGTTTATCAAAGTCAAATGACTGGTAGGATAGTAAAATCTATTATTGATGATGGAAATTGTAATCTTGCAGATTATGAATCTTCAATGAAACTTCATCTTAAGTATGTACTCCCTTTAATTGATTTTTTTAAAGTTAATGGGATGGGGGGAGATTTATGTCCGATAACTTAAATGTATTGTTAATTGGTGCAGGTTACATGGGAAAGGAATATGGTAAAGTATTAACTGCTTTAAATGTTCCATATTCAGTTATATGTAGAAGTCAACAATCAGCATATAATTTTAATGAAGAATTTGGCGTCATGCCTATATTTGGGGGAGTTGAAAATGCTCTTGTGCATATTGACGAAAAACCTGATGTTGCTATTGTTGCTGTAAATGTTGAATTTCTTTCTTCAACTGTTATTGAATTGTTGAACTTCGGTATTAAGAAAGTGCTTGTGGAAAAACCAGCCGGATTAAATAAAAATGAAATGATTGAAATTTATGAAACTAGTATATCTATGGGTGCTGAAGTTTATGTTGCTTATAATAGGAGATTTTATTCATCAACAGAAAAAGCTTTAGAAATCATATCTGAAGATGGTGGAGTTTCATCTTTTAATTTTGAATTTACAGAATGGGGATTTAAAATTGAAAAGACATCTCATGCACCAGAAGTAAAAGAAGAATGGTTACTTGCTAATTCAACTCATGTCATAGATCTTGCTTTCTTTTTAGGAGGTTATCCTAAGGAATTTTGCACATTCAATTCTGGAAAACTTGACTGGCATAGTAGAGCGAGCAAATATGCTGGTGCAGGTATAACTGATAAAGGATCGCTTTTTTCATATCAGGCAAATTGGGATGCTCCGGGTCGTTGGGCAGTAGAAATACTTACAAATGAACATAGATTGTATTTTAGACCAATGGAAGAATTATCTATTCAAAAAAAGGGATCTGTTAATGTTGAAAATGTTGAAATAGATAATCAATTGGACCTGGATTTTAAACCCGGATTATATAAACAGGTTGAAACTATTTTATCCAACAGAAAGGATGAGAGATTAGTCACTATTGAAGACCAAATTAATCACATGGAATTTTATGAAAGAATAGATGGAAAAATTTAGTAACTTATTTACTTTAAATAATAACTAAATTTTTCTTCAAAAATTTTAAATTTACTGGCAATCCATCTTGGAATGTTATTTAGTTTGTTGTCAACAATATAAATCCATAATTTCTCAATTGTTACTCTACGTACAATATCAATTCCTGTACATATAACATAAATAAGGACTGTAATTATTATCAGGGATAATATTAGATATGGGGAATTAATATAATTTGGAATATTTAAGACGGTATAAAATAGATATGGCCAAACAAACATATTACTGTGGATTAAATAAACCCCTAAAACACTTCCAGAAATATAATTAATGTATTTATTTGAAAATTCTTTTCTTTTTATAAATATTAAAAATAGTGTTATTGCTGAGGTTAATATGAAAAGACTATTTGATGTTTTAAACATTGAAGTCTCTTTATTAAATATGCTTAATTGATTTAATGGACTAATAGAATCAAAACCCATGAATAATAAATAACCTATCATCAATGATATGGAAAAAATTATAATTAATTTTTTCATATTAATCTTATCCATATCTACGTGTAATCGGATAAAACTGCCAATTAAATATAATATTATGAAAAATATCATTTCTGAATAAGCAAAACAGGTACCTGTAAATGTAGGATAAACAGTCCATAATATAAGTACTATTATAAGTAATTTTAAATAAGTCTCTTTTGATAATTTATTAATGAACATGTTTAAAAATGGGGAAAGTAACATTAATACAATATAATTGGTAATAAACCAGTAAGCTTCGTGACTGATTGGTAAAATACATTTAACAATATCCAGCATTGTTGTAGGTAGTGCGGGAGTTAAAAATAACGTAAATATAACTAAAAATGCAATTGAATAGAAGTATACTGACCCGCCTAAAATTAATAGTTTTCGAAAGTGAAATTTTGATTTAATCATAAAATATGCTGAAATTATGATAAATATGTCAACACCAAGTTTTCCTAAAATTCCTAAAAAGTATAAAAAATAACTATTTGGGTTTGAAAGGGCAAATGTAACTCCATCAAATCCATGACGAGATAAATGGAAAGATATGATAAAAATCATTGCAATAATTCTTAAGATTTCTAAATTTGAATTTCTTGGTTTATCATATATTTTCATACAATAGTATTTATTATAGACTATTTATAAAGATAATGTTTAAGATTGTTTAGTTCACATCTGTGTAGTTATTAAAATTTTATTGTTTTCATATCATTAATTAGTTGATAATATTTTAACATAATAATTAAATGATAGGGGTTATAAAAAATAATATATAAATTTGGGGAAGTTTCAGATGTTTTTTGATAATTATTATTATCTTAGTTCAAATAAGTATACATTTATAATTGCTGAAATCGGTGTTAATCATAATGGTGATGTCAATTTAGCTAAAAAAATGATTAAATCAGCAAGTGAATGTGGCGTTGATGCTGTTAAGTTTCAAACTTTTAATAGTGAAGAATTAGTAACCAAAAATACTAAAACAGCTAGTTATCAGGAGAAAAATACTAATGAAAGTTCACAGTTGGAAATGTTAAAAAAATTAGAGTTAACATTCGATGATTTTAATGAATTAAAAGATTATGCCTTAAAAAATAATGTAATGTTTATTTCATCTCCTTTTGATTTTAAAAGTGTTGATTTACTTGAAAAATTGGATGTTCCATTTTATAAACTAGGTTCTGGTGAATTAACCAATTTTGAATTAATAGATTATATTCAAAAAACAGACAAGCCCATGATTATATCGACTGGGATGGCTACATTGGATGAAATTAAAGAAACCTATGAGTACATTGTAAATAAAGATAGTTTAATAATTTTACATTGCATAACTGGTTATCCAACTACTTTTGAAGAAGCAAATCTGAATTTTATCAAAACTTTACAAAATGAATTTGAGGTTCCAATTGGATTTTCAGATCATAGTCCTGGAATAGAACTTCCGATTGCAGCAGTTGCATTAGGAGCTTGTGTTGTAGAAAAACATTTCACATTGGATAAAAATTTAGAGGGACCCGATCACAATGCATCTCTAAATCCAAAAGAATTTAAAGCAATGGTTGATGCAATCAGAAATGTCGAAGTTGCAATGGGTGATGGTGTAAGGAAATTCAGTGAAAATGAAAAAGAGATTAAAAAAATCGCCCGAAAAAGCATAGTTATAAATCAAGATATTTCAAAGGGAACCGTACTCAAAAGAGAAATGTTGTCAATAAAAAGGCCTGGAACGGGGATAGCTCCCAAACATATAAATGAACTTGTTGGTAAAACAGTTATTAAAGATTTAAATCTTGGAACTGTTATGAAATGGGATTATTTAAAATAAACTAGTTGATTTTATGATTAAAAAAGTATTATATATTACTGGAACAAGAGCAGACTATGGATTAATGCATGAAACTCTTAAATTATTAAATAATAATAAAAAAATTCAACTAGATATTGTCGCAACTGGTATGCATTTAATGGATGAATTTGGTTATTCGATAGACGAAATTAAAAGGGATAATTTCAAGTTACATATTGTTGAGCAGACTTTTCTAAAAGATGATGAAAAATCGATGGCAGGTTTTATAGGAAATTTAATCACAGATTTAACAAATCTTTTCATTGAATTAAAACCGGACATTATTTTATTGCTAGGTGATCGTGGTGAAATGTTGGCTGGAGCTGTTGTTGCATCATATTTACAAATTCCAATTGCTCATGTTCACGGAGGTGATGTATCATCCACTGTTGATGATTCTACAAGACATGCCATAACAAAACTCGCAAATATTCATTTCCCTGCAACAAAAAAAAGTGCATCAAGAATAAAACAAATGGGTGAAAATCCAGATAATATTTTTGTTGTTGGCGCTCCTGGATTGGATTCAATAATTTCGGTTAAAGATAACATTGATGAGGAGTACCTGAAAAATAAATATAATATTCAAAAAGACTTTGTTTTGATATTGCAACACCCAGTAAGTTTGGAAATTAATGATTCTACTTTTCAAATTTCTCAAACACTGGAAGCAGTCACTTCCACAGATTATCAAGTAATTGTTGTTTATCCTAATGCTGATGCTGGTGGAAGAGCAATGATTAATAAAATTAATGAATATGATGTTGATACTTATAAAAATATTCCTCATGATGATTTCATTGGCCTATTGGGTTTGGCAAATATTTTAATTGGAAACTCAAGTAGCGGAATAATAGAATCTTCATCATTCAAATTGCCTGTAATTAATGTGGGAACAAGACAGCAAGGTCGTGAAAAAGCAGAAAATGTTATTGATGTTGATTATAATTATAATGAAATATTAGATGCAATAAATTATATTAACTCAGATGAATATCTTGAAAAAATAAAGGATTGTGTTAATCCTTATGGTGACGGAAAAGCTTCAGCTAGAATTTGTAAAATATTAAATGATATTAAAATAAATAAAGAACTGTTGAATAAAGAATTTTTTGAAATAGTGTGATTTTTATGAATGTTGGTGTTATCGGTTTGGGATCAATGGGAAAAAGAAGAATCAGATTAATTAAAAGTAATTTTCCAGATGTAAATGTTATTGGAATTGACAATAGTGATGAAAGATGCAGAGAAGTGCAAGATTTATTTTCTATTAAAACCTTAAACGATTCAATTGAATTTTTTAAAAATAATGATTGTGAAGCTGTTTTTATTTCAACACCTCCTTTAACTCATTCAAAAATAATTAATGATGCACTTAATGCCAATTTAAATATATTTACAGAAATTAATTTAGTTAAAGATTTGTATGATGAAAACATTAAAATGGCTAATGAAAAGAATTTAACATTATTTTTATCTTCCACTCAACTTTACAGAAAAGAAATCAGATATATCGATTCAAAAATTTCAAAATTAAATAAAACAACTAATTATATTTACCATATTGGAAATTACTTACCTGATTGGCATCCCTGGGAAAGTTATAAAAACTTTTTTGTTGGAAACAAGAAAACAAATGGATGCAGGGAAATTTTAACAATTGAATTACCATGGATTGTTAAAACATTCGGAGAGATTAAACAAATTCACGTTTCTAAAAATAAAATCACTCATTTGGATATTGATTATCCGGATAGTTTTTTCATTAACATTACTCATAAAAACGGAAGTAATGGTGTTTTAATCATTGATTTGGTTTCAAGAAAAGCCGTTAGAAATTTAGAAATAATCAATGAAAACTGTTATATTCAATGGGATGGGACTCCTGATGGATTGGAAGAATTCAATATTGATTCTGGCGAAATGGAGAAAATAAATTTATATGAAAAAATTTCAAATGAACAGGATTATAATCAAACAATCATAGAAAATGCATATCTAGAAGAAATCATTGATTTTTTCAACGTTTTAAATTCAAATAAAAATCATGGTGTATATTCATTTGAAAAAGATAAATACGTTATTGATGCAATAGACATTATTGAAGAAACAGATGATAAACAATCTTATATATTTTAGGAGGATAATTATGGATAAAATTAAAATATGCTTTGTTGGAGTTGGTTCAATTGCAAAAAGACACATTTACAATATTAAAAATTTCATTTTCAAAGATTCTGATTGTGTAATTGATGCTTACAGAAGCAGTAATTCTCCTTTGGATTGTGATATTGCAGAATATATTGACAACCAATATTTCAAATATGGGGATGTTCATAATGATTATGATGCTATTTTCATAACAAATCCCACAAAACATCATTATTCAACTCTTAAACAATTTAAAAATCATTCAGATAATTTTTTCATAGAAAAACCGCTCGTTGATATTTCAGATATTAATCTTGATTTTAAGGAGTTCAACTCAAAAACATGTTATGTAGCCTGTCCAATCAGACACAGTAGTGTTATCAAATATCTGAAAGAAAATTTGGATTTAAATTTAGTTAATTCAGTTCGATGTATCTGTTCAACATATCTTCCAGAATGGCATCCCGAGGAAGACTATCGATTGTCTTATAGTGCTAAAAAAGAATTAGGTGGAGGAGTGAGCATTGATTTAATCCATGAATGGGATTACATAACATATTTATTCGGAAAACCCTCTGAAATTTTCGCTATTCTTGATAAAATTTCAAAACTAGAAATTGATACTGAAGATATTTCAATTTATATTGCTAAATATGAAAATTTACTTTTGGAATTGCATCTTGACTATTTTGGAAGATTTCCAATTAGGGAACTGATGATTTTCACAGATGATGAGACAATCGTGGGAGATATTATTAATAATAAAATCATATATAAAAATAGTGATAAATTAATTGATTTTAATGAACAGAGAAATGATTATCAACTTGAAGAGTTGAAATATTTCTTTAAATTAATTAAAGGCGAAATAAAGAATATTAATGATATCAATAATGCATTAAATGTCATGAAATTAACTCAAGGAGAATTATAATGGAATTATTATTTACTATATGTGGAAGAGCAGGTTCAAAAGGAATAAAAGATAAAAATATTAAAAATTTTTTAGATAAACCATTAGCATTATACTCTTTGTCGGTCATTGATTTATATTTAAAAAATTCGGATTATTCGGCAGACATAGTATTAAACACTGATAGTGAAGGATTAATTGATATTTTTGATAACAATTCATTATGTTCAGTTGATGTTGTTAAACGATTAGCGGAATTGTCTGGAGACAAAGTTGCCAAAATCGATGTTATTAAAAATAGTTGGGAGGAAATGGAGAAAAGGCTTAATAAAAATTATGATTTAATAATAGATTTAGATATTACTTCTCCATTAAGAACAGTCGATGATTTAAATAATATGATTGAATTGAAATTAAACTCAGATTATGATTTAATTTTTTCCGTCACAGATTCAAGAAGAAATCCTTATTTTAACATGGTTAAAAAGACAGATAATGGATATGATAGAGTTATTCCATCTAATTTCAATACTCGTCAAGAAGCACCTGAAATTTATGATATGAATGCTTCAATTTATGTCTATTCAAGGGAATTTTTAGAAAAAAATATAGGGTTATTCGATGGAAAATGTGGAATATATAAGATGTTTGATACAGGAATACTGGATTTGGACCATGAAAATGATTTGTTCCTTATGGAGGTCATAGCAAAATATCTATTTGAGAATAATGATGAATTTGGTGAGGTTTATAATAATATTTAAAGGTGAAAAATATGAGTGAAAATCGTTTTGATAATTGGAAAGCGCCTGAAATAAGAGAATGTGAATTAACAAAATATAACTGGTTAGTTCAAAATAAAGAAAATTTAGATTTAGGTTATAAAACAGACATTGGAGCATTTACATATATTAATGCTAAAAATAATGTAATTATTGAAGACCATGTTCAAATAGGGTCTCATTGCTCTATTTATTCTGTTTCCACAATTGATGATAAGGAAGGTGAAGTTGTTCTTAAAAACAACTGCAGAATCGGAACTCACTCAGTAGTAATGCCTGGAGTTACTGTTGGCGAAAATTCAATTATTGGTGCTTTCAGTTTTGTTACTGAAGATATTCCGGATAATGTCATAGCATTTGGTGTTCCTGCAAAGGTTATTCGGAGATTAGATTGATAATAATATATTCAATTATTTTTTTCATAAATTTTAGAAACAATTAAATAATAATAAAAACATATTTATAATCCTACATATAATTTTGATAATTGATTAATATTTATTGATATATATAAGGAGACCAATAATGAACATTCCATTATTTGAGATATATAATGATGAAAATGATGTCAAGTTTATTTCAGAGGAAATTGCTTCTGGAAAGTTTTGGGCTGTAGGTTCAAGGATTTCAGAGTTTGAGGAAAAAATTGCAGACTATATTGGAACTAAACATGCAGTGTCATTAAATTCCGGAACTTCAGCATTACATGCAGCTTTATTGTCACAGGGAATAGGTAAAAATGATGAAGTAATTGTTCCTTCATTTACATTTATTGCAACAGCTAACTGCGCGTTATTCACTGGAGCCAAACCAGTTTTTGCAGATATTGAAGAAACTTCATGTGGTTTAAATCCTGAATCTGTTGAAAATTTAATAAACAAAAATACTAAAGCAATTATCCCTGTTCATTATGGAGGTTGTCCATGCCAAATCAATGAATTAAAAGATATTGCTGAAGACAATGACTTAATATTAATTGAAGATGCTGCCGAAGCTTTTGGAGCATCAGTGGGAGGTAAAAATATAGCTACTTTTGGTGATTTAAATGTTTTAAGTTTCTGCCAGAATAAAGTCATTACAACTGGTGAAGGCGGAGCTATTGTCACTGATTCAGATGAACTTTATGAAAAATTAAATTTAATAAGGTCCCATGGAAGATGGGAAGGGGCAGATTATTTTTCATCTTCAGGATTGTTTGATTATGTTGATCTTGGTTTTAATTGGAGAATGTCTAACCTAACTGCAACATTGGGAATTTCTCAAATTCAAAAAGTTGATAAAATCATTGAATTAAGACAAAAGAATGCTGATTATCTCTCTAAGAGATTACTAGAAGAAACAGATGAAGTAATAGTTCCCGATGTTCCCAAAGGTTATGATCATGTTTTTCAATTATTCAGTATTTTTGCAAATAATCGTAATGAATTAATTAAATATTTGGAATCTAATGGTGTTTCATCTAAAATTTATTTCCATCCGATTCATCAGTCTGAATTCTATAAAAACAAATTAAAATATAATGTTAATTTACCTGTTACTGAGAGTGTTTTTGAAAAAACAATCACTCTTCCAATGTATCCATCAATAACTACTGAACAAATGGATTATATTGCCGAAACAGTTGGAAAATTCTATAAAATATAAGGTGTCTACATGATAAATGATTTTTATAAAGGAAAAAAAGTTCTTGTTACTGGAGGTTCTGGATCAATAGGTCAAAAAATTGTTAAAGAACTGTTAAATCATGATGTTGACGTTGTAAGAGTATTAGATAACAATGAAACTGCATTATTCGATTTGGAACAAGATTTAAATTCATCAAAAATCAGAACATTAGTTGGAGATATTAGAGATTATCGACGTTTAGAAAGAGCTTTTAAAGATATTGATATAATTTTTCATGCTGCTGCTTATAAACATGTTCCATTATGCGAATACAATCCTATAGATGCTGTTAAAACAAATGTGATTGGCACACAGAATATTATTGATGCGGCTATTAGCTGTAATGTTGAAAAAGTCATTTTAATTAGTACTGATAAAGCTGTCAATCCTGTAAATGTTATGGGAGCTACCAAATTGCTGGCTGAAAGATTAATGATTTCATCCAATGTTTATAGTGGTGTAGGCGGAACTAAGTTTTCTTGTGTTAGATTTGGCAATGTCTTAAATTCAAGAGGATCTGTTATTCCTGTATTTAAAAAACAAATTAGTAATGGTGGTCCTTTAACAATAACTGACGAGCGAATGACACGATTTATAATGCATATTCATGAAGCTGCCAAACTCATTTTAACTGCGGGAAGTCTATCTGATGGCGGAGAGATATTTATCCTAAAAATGCCTTCTGTAAGAGTTCCTGACTTGGCACGTGCTATGATTGAATATTATGCGCCTAAATATGGTTTTGAGGTGGACGACATTGACATTGAATTCATCGGAAGAAGAGTTGGTGAAAAATTACATGAAGATTTAATGACTCCCGAGGAAATACTTTATGCTGAAGATAAAGGTGAATTATTTATTATCCGCAATAAAATAAATGATAATCATCCGGATTTTGTTTATAATTCTTCTGAAATTGAACAATTATCTAAAAATGAGATTTTGAAAATTTTAGATGAAATTGGATAATTTAACAAATTATTCCTCATCATTAATTATTTTAATTAAATCTTCTCTAAGATTATTTAATCTTTCATTATGTAATTCACCATCATAAACATATATTTCACTTTCTTTGAAATTCAATAATGAATTAGATATGATTGAACCAACAACAGTAGGGTTTATTCCAATTAAACTTAATATTTCAATTGGAAATGTTTTTTCTATCACTGTTACCTTTGGAAAAATTTCTTCATAATTCTTATCATCTCTGGGGTGGGGTTTAATGAATATTTCGTAATCATCGAATTTTTCAATGATTTCACTATAAATGGTTAGTTCCTGATTTAATGTAAGATGTCCCTCTTGTGAAAACGGTTGGGTTAAAAGTAGTAATGTTTTTCCTTTAAGATTATAACTATTTCTATTGATATTGAATATTGATAATATTTTATCTTGTTCATTAATTGATAAATTAGCCCACAATTCCTCAATATCAATAACTTTGACTTTATTTTTGAGTAGAGGATGATCAAATTCTTTTGTTAAATAGACATTTTTAATATTTTTATGACTTCCAAATCCTTCTGTATTGCTTAAAAAGTAAATCCCGCATATATGAAGTATTGTATCTAAAAGGGGATTTATTTTATGTGTTTCACTAATTTTGATAGTATAATTGGATAATCCGTCTTCAATTATATTTGAATTATCATTTTCATAAAACATGAATGAAAATGGGGTATGTGCATGACCATAAACTTCAACATCTTTATTTAAGGTTTTAATGAATAGTAGGATTCTTAATTTTAAATATCCATAAAAATATCTCATGTATCCTATTACATTTTCAAATATGCCTTCAACTGAATTTAGTGGTGCCATTTTAGCACCGTCTTTAAATGAAATTGGAGGTAATTGTATGTGTTTAACATTTTTTGAAACTTCTTTGGGAAATAAATCCGTAAATATGAAGATATCTTTTTCATTATAACCATTTATTAATAAATATAGAAAAAACGAATAAACTGTAATGAATAAACATATATTTATTTTTTCTTTTGCCATTTTAATCCCTAATTGTTAATTAATTTCTTTAGCTTTATCATTTTCTTCTTCAATTCCTCTTAGGGCATTTTTATTTACTAATTTCCGAACTAGTCCTGCAGGAATTAATTTTAATGTTAATCCAATGCATTTATTGTCCATGCCTTTATAAAACATTTTTGCTTTTAAAGGTAATTCGTCCAGATATTCTATTACTTCGTTGCAATCAGCTTTCAGGGCATATTCTTTAAATATTTCTGCATATGGGTGGTCTCTGTTATACCATGGTCTGTCGTAATTAGGTCCGCAGAAGTGTAAAAATACTGGATTTTCACGAGCATTATCAACAATCTCTTTAGTATAATATTCAGTTTCCATGCAGGTAAATTTACGTGCCAAATCATAGTCCAAAGTCTGAAAATAAATCTGCAGGTTATACTGTGGTTCGACAATCAGTATTTTATCTTTAAATACATTATTCAGCACTCCTTGATCGTGTTGGTAGAATCTGTGCTGATTTTCTACCATGAATTTGATAAAGGTCTCTTCAACATTGTTTTCTCGCCATTTTTTCAGATTAACTAGTAAAAAACCGGCGTTAATGTAGTTGTCATTTCTATCAAAACCCAATGCCTCTTTAACGGAGGTGTTTATTCCGTCAAGCACTCCTGCACAATAGTAATTTGAAATATCAACATTCCACAAATCCTTATAAGAGTCTACAATTAAACTGTCGCAATCCAAGTATAATACTTTGTCAATATCTGTTGGCAGCAGTGTGGACATGAATAAACGTGCATATGTGGTTAATGATGATTTGTTCAGGTTTCTTTCAAGACCCAATACTTTAAAATCCATTTCATCCAGTTTTTTAGTTTCTATAAATGTAATGGAACATGAATATTCATCAAAAAAATTTAAAACTTTTGTCTTATTTTTTTCACTGATTCCGTCATCCAAAACATAAATGTTTATCTTATCAAAGTCTTTCTGATTGTGTTCTAAAAGTGAAAGCACTGATATTGATAAAAATGGAACATAATTGTCATCGGAAGCAAACACTACATTTAACATAATTCATATCCTTGGGGTTTTTATAAAAGTCAAGTAAAATTTATAAATTTTATTATATTAATAGTTTACATATAATAATATTAAAGGTATAATAATGTCATATAAAATTTCAACAATTATTCCAGTTTATAATGCTCAAGATGATTTAAATCAGGCTATTGATTCTATTATCAATCAGAGTTTCGGTTTTGAAAATATTGAGTTGATTTTAGTTGATGATGCATCAACTGATAATTCCAAACCGATTATTATGGATTATCAAAAGAGATACGACAATATCAAACTTGTGGAATTGACTCAGAACTCTGGACTTCCGGGCAGGCCAAGATCACTTGGTATTGATTATGCAACTTCAGACTATATTGTTTTTCTTGATGCTGATGATTCCTATCAAAAGGATGCTTTTAAAGTATTATATGAAGCTATTATTAAAACAGGTTCTGATTTTGTAGTTGCAAGTCACTACATTAACTTGGATGGGGATATGGTTAAGGCAAATCTGATTTCAGATGATGTTAATGTAATTTCATTTAATCCTCTTGAAAACCAGAATATTTTCGATAAGCTTTCATATAATCATTTGGTTGCTCCCTGGGGTAAGATTTTCAAAAAAGAACTGTTAATTAAAAACGATATCAGATTTCCTGAGGATTCACTGTGTGAGGACACTTATTTTTACTTTAAAGCGTTAATATCTTCTAAAAAAGTCACGGTTTTACCTGATAATTATTTATATGTCTATAATACTTTTGAAAATAAGAAAACGGCCATTCATGGTCATGATATGGATAAATTCAATAATTTCCTCAAGGGCATGAATTACACGAAAAATTTATTAAAAAACATCAATTTGTCCATTGATGTGTTTCTGGCTGAAAATATTGCAAGTCTGATTTTAATTTTTTCTAATCTTGATAAAAAATATAAAAAGGAAGCTGTATTAAAAATTTATGAGTTTGAAGAGGATCTTGATATTCCGATTCCAAGAAAAGAGATTGCTCTTTTAAACGGTTTTATTGTTAAAAAGCATTTTTCAGCAGCAATACTCGTAAGTAATTTTTATTCATTTTTATACAATAACAATTCAATTAAAAACTTATATAGAAAGTTCAATAACAGTAAAAACAGTTAAAAAAAAGGTGAGGTATGTATAAGGTTAGCGTGATTATTCCGGTTTATAATGCAGAAAATACTCTTCAAATGGCGGTTAATTCGGTTATCAGCCAGACAATTGGATTTGATAATATTGAATTAATCCTAATTGATGATAACTCAAATGATAACTCAAAAGAAATCATACGGGAGTATGCGGATAAATTCCCTAATATTAAACCCATTTATCTTAAGAATAACAGTGGTTCTCCATCTGTTCCAAGAAATACTGGAATTGAGAATGCCTCCGCACCTTATCTGATGTTTCTTGACAATGATGATGAGTACTCCACTGACTACTGTGAAGTTTTATACAATTCCATTACAAAAAATGACGCGGATATTGTTAACTGCAATCATTTAAGCAAACTGAACAATCAGGTATACATCCCGGGTAATATTGAAAAAATCAATTTCAAAGAACATGTATGTGATGATAGTGAAAAAATGTTTTTAAAACTCGCCTGCTGGGGAAACATTTTCAGCACATCTTTCATCAGACAAAACAATATCAGATTCCCATCCACATTATATGAAGATGGTGTGTTTTTCCTTCATTGCCTTTTAAAAACCAGAAAACCTGTTATTAAACTGCCTGAGTATCCGGGTTATATTTACTTGATTGAAAATGATGATTCCATCACTCATAAGGCAAGTTTGAATACACTGGCCAGATTTCTGGAAGGATATAAAATCTGCGGTGAATTACTTCGCAAAAATAGTCGTCAGGATGTGGAACAAAGATTATTCAACAGTTTCATCAACATGGCAATCTTTATTCTAATCAAACTGGACAATCTAAATGAAGGTATGAGGCTTTTATATGAGTTTGAAAGCAATTTGGATTTCACTATAACCCTGGCCTCCAAGCCTCTTAATATGGTAAACTCTAAAATCATGAATAAACAATTCAGCCAGGCAAAACTCATTTTGAAATTAATGGGATTATTTTACAATAACAGACGGATAAAAAACTATATATTCATAAATTACAGTAATATAAAACCTCTGGAATAATATTTTTTTTGGACAGTAATCTTTTTATATTAAAAATTTCATTAACTATTATTTAGCAAAAAAATTGAGAAGGGTACCTATATGCATGAAGTAATAATTTGTGAAAAACCGAGTTCTGCTGAAAAAATAGCAAAAGCACTTTCATCAAGTGCTAAAAAGAAAATATACAATAAGAAAGTGAAATATTGGGAACTTAAACGTGACCATAAAGACATTACAGTTGTTTCAGGTGTCGGACACCTTTATTCCTTGGTGCCGGATAAACAGAAGTACCGTGTTTCTTTTGATTTGCACTGGGTTCCGGCTCATGAGGCAAGCAAAAACAGTGCCTTTACCAAAAACTACCTGAATGCTATTAAAAAATTCGCCAAAAACGCCGATTCATATATTCATGCCTGTGATTATGATGTTGAAGGAACCCTTATCGGATACAATGCTCTTAAATATGCGTGCGGTGAAGACTCATTAAATAAAGCAACAAGGATGAAGTTTTCCACATTAACCAAAAAGGACATCGTTGATGCTTATGAAAACCGCATTGACATTGACATGCATCAGGTTGACAATGGTATTGCAAGACACATTCTCGATTATTACTTTGGAATGAATCTCTCAATTGCCCTTTCAGATTCGGTTAAAAAAACCAAGCACAGATTTTTAAAGCTTTCAGTCGGTCGTGTTCAGACCCCAACATTATCTATACTTGTCGAGCGTGAAAAGGAAATCCGTGAATTCGTTCCCGAGCCTTACTGGAACCTTAAGGCAATTCTTGATTTTGAAGACATTGAAATCAAGCATGTTGAGGGAAACATCTTCGACCCGGCAAGAGCTGAGGAAATTTACAGTAAATGCAACGGTAAAGACGCTGTTGTTGATAAAATTACTTTCACAAAATCAAAAACAAAGCCGCCGGTGCCGTTTAATTTAAGCGGTCTTCAGGCCGAGGCATATAGTGTTTTTGGATTTTCACCTAAAAGAACCCAGATTGCAGCGCAAAACCTCTACAGTGCAGGTTACACATCATACCCAAGAACCTCCTCCCAGAAATTACCTGAAAGTCTTGGTTTTGACAATATATTCAAGCAATTATCTGCAAATCCAGAATTCAAACAGCATATTGACCAGTTACCTTCTAAACTCGTTCCTCACAATGGTAAAAAGGATGATGCTGCTCACCCTCCGATTCACCCGACAGGTATCATACCTACAGGCCTGAATAAGGACGAGCAAAAAATATATAATCTTATCGTCTACAGGTTCATTGCAGTATTTTTTGAATCAGCAGAGTTTGAATCAATGAGAACAACCCTTGATATTGAAGGTGAAAAGTTCAAGTTCAACAGACGCAGAGTCACTCATAAAGGATGGCTTGAACATTACCCGTATAAAAAAATCGATGATGAAAAGTTCCCCGAGGTTAGGCAAGGCGATATTATGAGCGTTAAGGAACTCATAAAAGAAGAAAAGGAAACCAAGCCTCCTGCAAGATACAATCAAGCATCATTAATCAAAGAACTTGAAAAAAAGAACCTAGGAACCAAGGCAACCCGTGCAGACATAGTCGATAAGTTATATGACAGAAAATACATCTCCGGAACAAAAATCGAGGTCAATGAATTAGGAGAAAACCTCATTGACACCCTAAACAAGTACTGTCACAACTTAACATCTGAAAAGCTCACAAGAGACCTTGAAGTCCAATTGGATGGAATCAACCAGGACAAGACCACAAAGGAAAGTGTAGTTTTTGAGGGTGAAAAGGATGTGCGGGAAATTCTTAAAGATATTGATAAAAACCAGGAAGGTATTGGTTCTAAACTTTATGAGGCATATCAGGCAAGTAATATTGTTGGGACTTGTCTTAACTGTGGTGGAAACCTCATTAAAAGATACTCACCAAAAACCAAGGGGTCATTTGTCGGATGTTCAAATTATCCGGACTGCACTACAATTTATTCAATTCCAAAGGGAACCAATTTCCTTAAAAAGACATGTGAGAAATGCGGGTTACCGATTATTTCATTCGGAAAGCCGAGACAAAGAGCATGTCTTGATCCCAACTGCGGAAAAGACACCACCAAAAAGCATGAACCAACTGAAGTCGGTGAGTGTCCTGAATGTGGAAAACAATTACTTAAACGTTCCGGACGTTTCGGTGAGTTTATCGGATGCAGCGGTTTTCCGAAATGCCGATTCACATGTTCAGTTGATGAACTTGAATCCCGACTTAAAAAATAATTTTTTATTTTTTTCAATTTTTCCCCTATTTTTCATGAAATAACATAATCTTTTAATAATAGTAAAATCAGATATATAAACCAATAGAAATATTTTTTTAATTATATTGGTTTAAAAAATTATTTTTATTCACATTTCTTAATTTACAAAAAAAACTAGACAGAGGATTTTTAATGAATAAAGAAACGTTAATAACAGTGGGTAAAGGAATTATCATAATCTTAATTCTTTTAGCTGTTGTTTTTGCATTAAAAGCTCCTGCAGCTGATTTAAATTATTTTGATGAAGAGGGTAAAGCATTATACACTGACTCATCAGGTCTTCCTTATTTCAGTGAAATGGATTCATATTATAACTACAGGCTGACCAATGATTATGTAGATCACGGCTATGCGGGAGATGAAATGAGAGATGGTGTTGCATGGGATATGCACAGGTATTCTCCTGACGGTGAAACGGTTAATTACGAACTAGGTATTACATATGTAACCTCCTGGTTGCACGATATGGCAAACAAATACTTTGGAGGAAACTTCTCAGTTAAAGAAGTTGCATTCTGGGCCGGAGCAATTGTATCTACCTTATGTGTAATTCCAGCATTTATCTTTTCAAGAAGAGTCACCAATGATTACGGGGCGATAGTGGCAACGCTTGTCATTGCACTTGCTCCGAACTACTTTGCGCACACATTCCCAGGATTTTTCGATACAGATATGTTCTATTACATATTCTCGCTTTTATTCGTATTCTTCTTTGTTGAATCGATTAGAAGTGACAACTGGATATGGAAAATCATATTCGCACTCTTATCCATTGCATCCATAGGTATCTTTTCAACCCAATGGACAGGATGGATCTTTTACGTTGCATTAATGGGATTCTTCGCAGTAGTATACCTTATTGTATCATTCATATTCAATGTTGACAATGACAAAGACAAATATCCGAATATCCTTCAAAGGATAATACACAATAAGGAATTCTTATCAATCGTGGCAATTGCAGTAATCGCATTTGCCGGACTCGCAGTGTTTAGAGGAGTTAATGGTGTAGTTGGAATATTCAGTAATGTATTCAACCTGCTCAACCTGCAATCCGCTTCAGTTGTTGTTGGAGGATTCCCGAATGTACTTATTTCCGTAGCAGAGATGCAGATGCCTTCAATGCTCGGTAGCGGTATGACTTCAATGTTTACAGCAAGTACCGACGGATTCATAAACGGTATCGGTGGTATCGCAATATTTTTTGCAGCATTAATAGTATTATACATTCTTGTTTCAAGAGCATGGAAATACAGAAAAGTAACTCAAAAACCGGCTGATGTGAAACCTAAAAAAGGTAAAAGATTATCCGCAGCGGAAAAACTAGACAACAGCCGCAAATTCAAAATCTCCCTTGCTGATTTAAAAGCCGGTGGGGACGATACAATTCTAGCAAGCAAACGTTTAACAGTATTATACGCAACATTATTTGTTGTATGGGTAGTTGTAACCGCCCTAGCGGTATCCAGAGGTTCAAGGTTCATTACCACAATCGTACTTCCTTTCGGACTTCTTGCAGGTATATTTGTCGGATACGCCTGTGACTATATTAAAAACAGACTCAAAAACGATAAACTGTTAACTGTTGCAGTTCTTTTCTGCGGATTTTTAGCAGCCGTACCATTAGCAGCAATAAACACTACATATGCAATCATACTATTTGCAGCAATTGCAGTAATAGGTCTTGTAAGTATTTATGCTCTTAAGGACAATTCAGCTGATAAAAACCATGTTCCGCTTAAAAAGTACGTTTTAATAATAGCACTTGTCATTGCATTAATCACACCTAGTATCTGCGGTGCCTATAACACATCAAACAATGTTGTACCAGGTACCAACGATTACATGTGGAACGCAATGCACTGGATTGATGAAACCCAACCTGAGGATACAGTAATCACATCATGGTGGGACTTCGGTTACCTCTTCGAAGTTGCAGCCGACAGGCAGGTAACATTCGACGGAGGTTCCCAGTCAGGGGAACGTGCCTTCTGGCTGGGTCAGGCGATGACCACAGATGATCTGGAACTATCAGCAGGTATATTCAGAATGCTAGATTCAACCGGTACCCGTGCCGATGAGTATCTTGTAAACCTCACAGGCAGTCCGGGTCAGGCAACTAGCATTCTCATAGACATCCTTCCAAGAACACAGAGTGATGCTCAAAAAGTACTTACAAGCGAGTATAATCTCACAACCCCTCAGGCAAAACAGCTTTTAGAATACACCCACCCAAAAAACCCGAGACCGGTAATATTTGTTGCTTCAAGCGATATGCTTCAGAAAGCCGGATGGTGGAGTTACTTCGGTGCATGGAACTTTGAAAACCAGACTTCCGAAAACTACAATTACCACGTCTCATACGACACAGCAAAAGTCGAACCGGGTCAGACCGGAAAGGTTTCCGTATTCTCAGATCCACCTATGACAGTTAATGCGGTGATTGAAAGAGGTGCCGGTAACAATTCCACCGAAGCCCATATTGAGTGTGTTTACTCAGACTCCGGTGAACCGATTATGGTGAATGACACCGAGTACAATCCATTGAAAGCATCCAGACTGCTTCTGGTTGAAGACGGAATCTTAATGAAAAACGAATCCATCAAGAACGCAACAGACGGTAACTACACATTGTTCCTCATGGGTCAGAATGGTGAATACACACCTATTCTTATTGACAAGCACCTTGAAAACTCAATGTTTACCAAACTGTATCTTTTCGGTGGTGGCGGTCAGAACATTTTTGAACCGGTTCATTCGGAAAACGGTGTAATGCTGTTTAATGTAAACTTTAACAATACAAAAGCAGGCAGTTAAACTTTTTTTTAACTGCTTATTTTATTTTTTTTTTTAGATAATACACATGTTTTGATTCCTTTTTTTTATTTCACATTCTGCATTGTTTTTTCATATTATTTGTTGAGTTTTCGGCCTGCTGCTTTTTATGAATTGGAAGGGGCTTTGCTTATTTTTCTTGCCTTGCACATAATCTTATCTTATTTTTCACATAAGTTCCCATTCAAATCTCCTCCTTAGTATTCAACATGGAATTTCATGCCGTTTTCTTCCAGTTCATCGAGAATATCATTAACATCAAAAAGAGGCAGCTGTAAATCATATACAATATCTGAAATGTTAGGATTGTCATGAGTTTTCAAGTATTCAATTATCTCATGCCTTTCCGGGGATTTTGGTATATCTCTAAAACTCATTTCCCTTTGTATTATTCCGCCATTGTAATTGTTGAAATATGCGGTTCTTGCAATGAGATTAATTGCGGAATTATTACTTAACTTGTCGAATTTTTTACCACTAATTTCTGGAAATAACACGACTGTGTTTTCTATATCTTCAATTACCGGTTCAATTTCATGATAAATGGTATTGAAATGATCCAACATTCTATTAAAAAACATTTCTTCACTGACATGCACATTTAATAACAATTTAGGTTCTGTTGTCCATCCTAATTCATCACAGATTTCCAATGAAAATTTCACATTCGGGAAAATGTTTATTTATCAGGGGTTCCATCGCACTAAGTATTGTCAGGGTATTTCCTTTTGACTTAATGAAACGGTTTATTTTATTGTTTTGATGAGATTAATGTATATTTTTTATTTAATTTTTCCAACATTGATTTATTCCACCATTTATTATATAAACTATTTTTAATTTCCTAGTTTGAGGTTAAGTTCAAATTAAAATAGTTGATTTTTCACTTAAACAATACTATGAATTATATAGTTTATATACTTCTGTATTAAGCCCATAACAATTTTACAAGGTGAAATCAATATTGCAACAAACATTTAATTGATTAAAATTCCTTAATTGGATTAATTGCAGATTTTAATGATAACTTTTTATTTTCTTAAATTTCGCCATATTCTTTTAAATATTATAACAATCTAAAATATTAATTACTAGGTTTTAGTAGGAGAAAATCGGATGGGAATTGAAGATAAAATCAAATCAATTGAAGAGGAAATCCAGAAAACCCCATATAATAAGGCAACATCCCACCACATAGGTAAGCTTAAAGCAAAATTATCCAAACTCAAAGAAGAGTCACTGCAGCGAAGCAGTGGAGGCTCAAAAGGACAGGGTTTTCATGTTAAAAAATCAGGTGATGCAACGGTTGTCCTGGTTGGTTTTCCCTCAGTTGGAAAATCAACATTACTTAACAATATTACAAATGCCGAAAGTAAAGTCGGAGCCTATCAGTTCACAACCCTCGACATAGTTCCGGGGGTAATGGAGCATAAAAACGCAAAGATTCAGGTTTTCGACATTCCAGGTATTATCACCGGGGCAAGCAGCGGAAAAGGAAGGGGAAAAGAAATACTTTCGGTTGCAAGAACCGCAGATTTAATACTGGTGGTGCTTGACACATTCAACCCCCAGCATCTAAACGTCATCATAAAAGAGCTGAGAGCAATCGGAATCAGACCCAATGAACATCCCCCGGACGTTACTGTTAAAAGAAAGAAACTCGGAGGCGTCAAGGTATCCTCAACATGCAGGCTCACACATCTAGATGAAAAGACAATCAGATCCATTCTAAACGAGTACGGATACATAAACGCCGATGTTCTTTTCAGGGATGATGTTACCATGGATCAGTTCATCGACGTGCTTGACAGAAACAAATCCTACGTTCCAATGCTTGTTTTGTTAAACAAGGTGGATTTGGTGGATGATGCATATCTTGAGGAGCTTAAAAATTATATCCCCGAGTTCATTCCGATTTCAGCCGACAAGAACACCAACATCGACGAGCTCAAGGACACCATATTCGACAACCTTGACCTTGTAAGAGTATACCTCAAACCACAGGGAAGAAAAGCGGACATGGAAGATCCCCTCGTTATTAAGAAGGGCTCAACTGTAATCGATGCCTGCGGCAAGCTTCACCGTGAATTTGTAAAGAACTTCAGACATGCGAAAGTATGGGGTACATCCGTCAAATTCCCCGGCCAGAAGGTCGGTCCGGACCATGTTCTTGATGATGAGGATGTGCTTAGAGTTATCCTTAAAAAATGACATCCGTTTTCATAACCGGCACACCCGGTGTCGGAAAAACAACACTTGCCTCCAGATTGAATGGACGGTTGATTAAAATTAATGATGTGGCAATTAGTCATGGTTTTGTTATGGGTGTTGATGAGAAGAAAGGTTATAAGGTCATTGACACTGAAAAACTATCTGCCTATATATGTGGTGTGTGTGAGAAATCCGATGAACTCATGATTTTTGAAGGCCACCTCACACATCTGTGTGATGGTGCTGATATTGTGATAGTTTTAAGAATCTCACCTGAAGTCCTTGAAAAAAGGCTATTGATGAGAAACTACTCTCCTTCGAAAATCCGTGAAAACCTGGAAGCCGAAGCGATGGGAATATGCACCGCCGAAAGTCTTGAAAAATATCCCGACCGGACACATGAAATAGACATCACCGGCCTTACAGTTGATGAAACAGCAAAAATCGCAGAAAACATCATCCACAATGGAGAATGTTACCCTCCAGGTGAGGTTGACTTCATGGAATGGCTTTTAAAATAAACTGATTCTTTTTATGATGTTAATATCTATATTGGAAGGTTTTAACTCCTACAATACATTCGTTAGATATTGAAATTAATAGTTTTTGAAATTAAAAAATCCTGAGGATTTTTTTTTTAATTCTATCTGATTGAATGGAATTTGGTTATATTTAAAATTAATTGTGATGTTGTGAAACTTAAGGTTTGCTGTGAAGGTTTGAGACTTAAAAACAGGTACCACTATCTATATTGGAGGGTGTTGATACTTCCAATACACCTGTTAGATATTGAAATTAACTTAACTAATAGTTTTGGAATTAAAAATCCGAATTGGACTTTTAAAACTCTGTATAATATTAGGGATTAAATCTTATATAAACTTAATTATTAAGTTTTTAAACTACGGGGAGTAATCATCATAAGTACAACTGCAAACCAAAGATGACCGGGGGAGGTCATCGGAATCAACTCCTCCTGATTATTGAATATCTCTGTTATTTAAAGGCAAGTTGTGTCTTCACATTTGCTTAGCTAAAAGCAATATGAATGCAGTAGTTAGGCTAGGGTGAATAGTGAAATGTTTAAAACATCAACTATGCATAATTTAAACAAAATTCAAAGCATATAGTCAACTTTGTTTTGAAAAAGACTTTGGATGAAATTAGAAAGTTGAAAAGAACACAAGATGTGAATATGGATATTTTAAAAGAATCGAAAGACAAGCTAATCTATTGTGATGATGTGATTGTTGATATTAAATTTTGAAGAATTAAATGGGGTATTTTTATTACACTTGAAATGGAGGCATGAATTGAATGGATAACTCTGAACTGTCCCTATTTTGTTACAAGAGTTTATCGTTGAGTATGAAATTATATAACTATAATATTTTTTAAAACACCTAATTCCAATAATTATTAAGAGTTAGTGTTTTAAACAAAACTAGCAATAATCTTTTAAATAAAAAAAGTTGAAATTGAAAGAGACACATTTGAGATAAATTGTCGGATGAATATGCTACCCCATAAAATTTTTGACAATTCCGTAAGGGCTGTGGTGCAGTAAAAAAATTATCTAAAATCACCAATAATATCCATTAAGGTTTTTTTGGGATTAGTTTGTGAATCCCCATCGTCTATACAATGGGGAGGGGGTTCAACAGAGATGGTAATCAGATTTGGAAAATTCTAAAATAAAAAAATAATTTTGGCAGTCAGATTCATTACACTAATAATATCATGTTTTATATTCAAAACAATATTGTTTTAACTTTATTTAAATTAAAAAGTTTTTTTAGAAACATTTATAACATTAAACATTCTAATTTAGTATTAATATTATTTGAAGGGGTATAATGATGGATTCTATGAAATTTATTTTAAACGATTTTGGTTGTATAAATGATGCAAAGTTGGATATCGGCAAAATTACAGTTGTGGGAGGTCACAATTCAACTGGTAAATCTAGTGCAAGCAAACTGCTTTTTTCATTTTTAAAAGCCAATTCTTCTAAAAGAATGGATTTGGCAATTGAAACAATCAGCCGAGAGATAAGAATCTTATTATTCAAATTCAATGATTATTCAAGAATTAATCCCAATAATTCATTTTATGAGTATTCTTCAAAGACTTTTTTGGAATTGAATGAGGATTTGGATAAAAATAATTCTTTAAAATCAAAATTAGATGTTTTTAATTATTTAAAAAATGTTTACGCAAAATTAGAGATTACTAATGGTTTTAAAGATGAAATTGATAATGATATTAAAAAAATTGATGACCTGATTAAAATTATCACTGAAAATGGTTTTCCATTATATATTTCAATCATGAAAAAATTATTGCGGTCTGAATTTTCATCACGTGGTGGAGGTATGGTTAAACTTGAAGGAACATTTAAAGAATTGCCTTATGAATTTTCAGTTGATTTTGAAAAATATAATTCGAATAATACTGATTCATTTACATGTTTAGGTGGATTCACCATCAATGATGTATTTTTCATTGATTCTCCATCTGCCCTTGACTTGTATCAACATTTTGGATTGCAAAATACAACTCATTTCAGATTTCTAGAGCAAAATTTGCAGCCTGAATCCGATGAATCTACCTCTTTATTTGATGAAAAAATCAATGAGAATATAATTGAAATTGAAAAAGAAATCTGTGAGATTATTGAAGGACAACTCAAATATAAAAATGGGGAATTATATTTCATTCAAAAAGAGGGTGGGGAGTTTTTAATGAAAGACACGGCTTCCGGATTCAAACAGATAGGCATCATTCAGGTTTTACTGTCTCATCGTAAATTAAAAGAGAACAGTTTTTTAATCATAGATGAACCTGAAATTAATTTACACCCTGAACTGCAAATTAAATTAGCAGAGATTTTGGTTATTCTTGCCCATAAATTAAATATCAAAGTTTATATGAATTCTCACAGTCCAATGTTCATTGAGGCAATCAGTATATTTTCTCATTATCATGATTTAAATGAGAACACTAACTTTTATTTAACATTTAAAAAACGTGATGGGATAATATTTCGAAAAATCGCAAATGATGATATGGGTGCAGTCTATGAAAATCTGGCCAGGCCTTATGCAGAACTAGACAAAATCAATGCAAAACTTTCTTATGAGATGTGAGGCGGGAACATGGATTTCAACAAACAACAAAACCTGTTTTGCGATTTTTTTAAAACATATTCTCATCATCTTAAAAAAGCTCATATTATTGCTGAAAACAACGATGACGAAATATATTAAATGCAAGGAGTATAGGAAATAACTATAAATTTTATTCCCTTGATACAATTTGTAAAACCAGATTGTTATTTATTAAATCAGAAATAAATTTTACACCTAAAACCATAGATGCAATAGGATTTAAAAAATGTGAAAACGGATCATTTATTATTTACTTAATCGAATTTAAAGGGGATAAAATACATAATAAAACATCAAAAGCAAAATTTAAACAATATTTGGATGAATTAAAACAAAAACATGATAATGCTTTAAATTTCATTGAAGAAGAAGAAATACAAGATATTCTTAATCATATTGAACCATTATATCATAAATATTCGGATTCCTTACTAAACAGTTTGGCTTTAAAACCATTGGAAACAGTTACAACTGCTCTGCCATTGATATATAAGGATTATTGTGAAAATAATAATCCCCGTGAAATATTTGACATTGTTGAGTTTTTAAGAAAAACTGTAATTAATTATTATGTTGTTTTAATTCCAGATGATGAAACAAATACATTCAGGACTAGAACTGCTGCAAAAACACTGGCCAATGCGGTTGTTGATGGTGATGTTGATTTGGAACTTAGGGAAAATTATGAAAATAATTTAAAGACATATTATGAAAGATACAAACAGGCGGGTATTATTGATTCTTATAAATTCATTGATACAAGTGAATTCAACACTTTTGTTTTAGATATTTTCATGGCTGAAAAATAGTATGTTTTTGATAACGTGAATACAATGACTCCAAAAGCAATAATAAACCCTGAAAATGATGATTGGGCATAGTAGTATGCAGGATTTATTGGCGAGTATGAAAAATCCTTGCTGGATACATCAAAAAACATTACAAATCATGGGAACGGGGAAAAATATCCAACATGCAATCAGTAAGACAGGTAAGCAACAAATATGGTATTTCCACAGCATTTTTCTTCATGCAAACTCCTTTTCCTGATTATTTTCATAAGTTATCTGATTTCAGATTATCAACTCCAAGTAAAAATAAATCTCTGGATTTAATCAGTTATATTCGCAAATCACAAAAAAGAAGGGAAATTTATTTTGATTTGATGTTTGAATTAAAGAGGAACCTCATTAATTGTTAGGGATTAATTGGTTTTCTTGTTTTGAGTCTGTATAGTGGAGATAAATGCATTAAATTGATTTTAAGATTTTTGATTCTATATTGGAAGAAAAATAGAGGAGTAGATTTTTTAGTTAATTTTATGTATAATCATCATCAAAAGAGTATAACAGGACACCAACAATGAGAAAAATCAAAATCACTAACACTGAATATCAAGTATACTTTAATATTTGGTGAAAATTAGCGATTTTAACCGATTTTTGACGCTTAGGTGACCTAAATAAAACCATTTATACATGGTTGAG
>CACYBU010000222.1 GCA_902772665.1 uncultured Methanobrevibacter sp.
CTTATAAAACAAAGATATAACAATGTTATATTATTTTAAATTTTATTAACAAATTAATAACAAAAAAAGTTAAGTTTCTAGCAATGGAACAATTACCAAAACCTTTAAATGTGAATGCAAAATAAGTGATTGTAAAACTCTAAAAAAAAACAAGTAATTAAACAAGTAGTTATTAACTTCACTACTCATTTAATTAATCAAAGAAATATTTTGATGCCGCAGTTTATTAAAGCATCACGTGAAATATTTTATTCTTTTTCATCTTCTTCAATTGATGAGAAATCAACAATTGAGTCTTCGTCAGCTACATCTTTTAATTTTAAGGTTCTTTGAACATCCATTGCAAGAGCGTTACAGTCTGCCTTGATTGCTTCTAAATGTAATAAGATTCTTTCTTTTTCCTGGTTGATTCTTTCGATGTTTTGATATGGATATATTGATTCTTTAAGCATTTCGTATTCTATGGTAGTGTATGGATATTCGTTTAGCTGTTTACATACATTTTTTAATACTTCACCTAAAAATTTATTCATTTCGACTTTTACTCTTTCCCTAATCATTTTATCCGGATCAAGATGCATTTTCATTAATCTTACGACTTCAGCTTTAGCGAAAGGTAATTTTTCTTCATCTTCATCATAATTTTCAGGGCTTTCTTCAATTTTTTCTTCTTCAGTCATAAATTACACCTCTTTCGATTCATTAATAAATATTGAGTCAATTACCATTTTTTCAAAAAAATTTATAATTTCATCAATATCTAACTTATTATTTATTGCAAGTATTATATAAAGGTATTGATTATTTTAAAGAAATCAAGCATTATTTGACCATAACTTTAATTAACATGTGAAATAATGATTCATTAAATCAATAATTTTGATACATGGAAAATTTTGAAAAATTGTTTGAAAAAAAATAAAAATAGTAGCAAGAATGCTACTTTAATTTAACTTTCCTTTGAAATAACTACTCCTGAAAAATATTAAGGAAAACAATAAAGAGACAATTAACATCCAAAATGGATTAGCAGTAGGGTGTTTTTCAAGATTGCTTAATGTTTTTCCATTCAAATTGCTTTTTAAAGGTTTTTGAATATTATCTGATGGTTTTTTACCTACTTTTACAATGGCAAAATCCTTATTGTTGGATGTGTCATAATCAAATGTGTCTGTTGTGACTTCAACAGTATTTTTAATAATACCTGAACCTGTAGCAATGACTTTGATAAACAGTTTTGCTGACTGACCGCAAGCGAGGCTGTCTATTGTCCAGACATTAGTAAATTTGTTGAATTTTCCTTTTGTAGATTTAAATGATTTCAATTTCAATAAATCATCTAGAATTTCATTTACTTTTATATTGCGGGCAGTGTCAGGACCATTGTTTACAATCTCGATTACATACTCGATTACATCACCAACTTTATAGGTGTGTTTGGATGCAATCTTAGTAACTACCAAATCACTGGCAGGTCTGACATAAATTGACTGATTTGCATTATTGTTTGATTTATCAGAGTCGAATTCATCTGAGCTGACACTTGCAAAATTATTGAAACTGCCTGTTGATGTGATTTTACAGAATATTTCAAGAACTCTGGTTTCATCAACGTCCAGACTTTCTATTTTCCAGACATTACCTGAATAATCACTATCTGATTTGACAAAAGTCATTCCTTTAGGTAAAACATCACGAACAACAATATTGTTTGCTGTATTGGGACCATGATTTGTAACAATCAATGTCCATTTAATCATTTCACCATAATCTGGAGAAGGATTATCAACTAATTTTTCAATTGATAAATCCGCAACCGGTTTTACGTCGATTAAGTCATCATCATAATTATTTGCCATGTTCCAGTCATATTCATTTGAGGTAACCTGAACCTTATTGATGATATTGCCAAGGTCATTGGAAATTGTGCTTAGGTTCAGATATACTGCATCCCCACTGTTTAGAGAACCGATTGTCCAGAGGTTGCTGGTATAACTGCCTTTAGTTAAACTGTGTGTATTAAACAGTAATGCTTCAGGTAAAATATCATCTAAAACCACTCCTGTTGCATTGTCCGGACCGTTGTTTTTCACACACACCATCCATGTAACATCCTGTCCGAATAATGGAGTAGCATTGTTAACGTGAATGGAAACCTGCAAATCAACAGCAAACGGAACAGTTATGGTTTCATTATCATCATTATTTGTTTCATTTGAATCGTACTCATCAGCATGAATTTCAGCTACGTTGATGATTTTACCTGTTTTTTTAACCCTGCAGATTATCTCAAGTGTTTCACTATCTCCGTTATTTAAACAGCACATTGACCAAATTCCATTATCATAAATTCCTTTGGTTGCAGTGTAGTTTTCCAGTATCAAACCTTCAGGCAACTGATCTTCAACATAAACGTTTGTTGCCTTATCAGGTCCCTTATTTGAGATAATTAATGTCCATTTCACCAGGTCATTGTAAAATGGTGAAGTATTGTTGACTATTTTAATTACTGATACATCAGCAGACTTTTCAACATCCACTGTTTCATTGGCGAAGTTGTTGGTTATGTTATAATCATATTCCTGTCCGTTTACTGTAACGTTGTTTTCGATTAATCCTGTTGCATTTACTCTGCATTCAATGTTTAAAACGTAGGTTTCTTCAACGTCGAGTTCTTCAATGAACAGTATTCCGGTTAAAGGATTATAATCCCCTGAACTGTCATCGCTTAACCATATTAATGAATCAGGAAGTAAGTCCTGCGCAGTAATGTTGTGAGCGGCATCAGGACCGTTGTTTATAATTTCTATTGTCCATGTAATAACATCCCCAAATTCAGGGTTTGAATCACTGACTGTTTTTGTAACTGACAGGTCAGATGCAGGATTTACCAGAATCGGTTTTTCATCTTCATTATTTGTCAAATCAGTATCATAATTATCTGAAGTGACATTAGCATAATTTATGAGATTTCCTGTTGATTCAGCTAATGTAATTATCTGAATGATTACCTTTTCATTAACTTCCATGGAATCGACGGTGAAAATATTGCCATCATAACTTCCTTTTGAAAGTGTGGAACTAATGTATGTAAAGCCATCGGGAAGTAAATCTAGGATTTCAATGTTCACTGCCTTATCTGGACCGTTGTTTGAAACTGTTAATGTCCATTTTACCTTATCATTGAAGTTGACGTTTGTTGCATTAACTTCCTTTTTAATGTCCAGGTCACTTGCGGGATTTACGAATATTTTTTCACTATCATTATTGTTGGTTTCATCATAATCAAACTCTGATCCGTTGACTGATGCGAAGTTTTCAATTAAACCTGTGCTGTTTACGATACATGTGATTTTAAGAGTGGCCTTTTTGCCGGCTTCCAGGGTTCCAATATTCCAGATTCCGGAATCCGGGGAATAATCACCATCACATCCCACATAAATCAGTGATTCTGGAATCACATCATACATTTTAACATTGTGAGCAGTGTCAGGACCATTGTTTGATATTTCTATTGTCCATTCGATTTTATCTTTATAGTTAGGTGCCTGGTTTGAAACTTTTTTGGTTATGGCCAAATCGCTTGCTGATTTTACAAATACAGTTTTTTCATCATAATTATTGTTCATGTTTGAGTCATCCTCAAATGAAACTACATTAGCCTTGTTTACAATATTTCCTGTTTTGTTAATAATTGTAGTCATTTTAAAGGTGAATGTTTCATTAACCTTCAGAGTGCCGATTGTCAGTGTGCCACTTTCGGGATTATACTTGTCATTTGAGGTGAAATTTATCAGTATTAATCCTTCAGGCACCATATCATATAATTTAACATCGGTTGAATCGTTGGGACCATTGTTTTTAACAGTCACAGTCCATGTTATAACATCTTCATAGTTGGCTGTTTGCTTTGAAACTGATTTTGTAACTTCATTATCTACCAATGGAGAAACTGTAAAACTAGAAGAGTTTGAAATCGCCTTATAATATGTGTCCTCGTCATGTGTGGCAGACACATAATATTTTCCTGGTTTCAGATTTGTCAATGTTAAATTAACGTCTCCAAGGTAATTGGTCTGTCTCATCTGATTGTAGACTACGGTTCCGTCCTCGTGCTTAACTGTCAATTGGACATTGACGTTGTATTCACGGCTGTCCTGATATAGTTTGCCGTCATTTCTAGCTGACATTAAAGGGAATTCATTGTCAACTATAATATTTGTAACATCAGCTGCATTGTAAATCGCATTTGACACTGCAAGGTTATCGTAATCCGCAATATTATTTCCACCATATAAAGTAACTTTAATTTCCTCAGAATTACCGTAATATATGTTTTCAGATGAAATCGGCAGCCAGTAAACCCAAGCCTGATTATGGAACAGTTCATTATTCTCCAATGTGAGTTTTTCAGCATTTTCATCATAATAAATTGCACTTCCGTTTCTGGCCACATTGAGTCTGAATACATTGTCTTTAACAAAGGCAAGAGAACTGTCTATGTAAATAGCTCCACCCAATCCGTCATCTTTTTTATTGAAATCTGGAATTGCCTCATTGGAAATGAATGAAGAACCTTCCACATCTGTATTCTTACCTTTAATGTAAACGGCTCCACCATTAATATTGGCCTTGTTCTGAGTGAAAACTGAATTTTTAATTGTCACATCATCAGCTTCAATATTAATAGCTCCCCCATATTTGGTTACGGCATTGTTTTTGAAGTCTGAATCTTCAATTATAATATTTAAACCTTTTGCTTGAATAGCGCCACCTATTGGAGCAGTATTTCCATCAAAATTACAGTTGTTAATGTGCAGTTCCATATAGTCATATAAGAAACCTGTTGAAAGGGCTCCTCCATATTCATTTGCAGTATTATTGATAAATGTACAGTTGACAATTGCTCCGGATGAGTGAAATGTCAGTGCTCCACCCTGATCAGCAGAGTTAGCGATAAATACACAGTTGATATAAGAGGTTCCCTGACGGACACATCCCGCACCGCCGTGAGTATTACCATTGATAGATATAGCACGGTTATTTATAAATCGGCAGTTAATGACTTTAACGTTTGAACCCGGTTCATCCATACCTACCTGGATTGCTCCACCATAACTGTCAACTTTTGATTTTACCCAGTTATCTTCAAAAAGGCAATTTTTGATTTCTGAATTTTTACCATACACTGCCAAAGCGGCACCATTTGCAGCCTCTTGGGAATTATCCTGATATGCGAAATTCCTTCTGAATTGACAATTTTCAATTATTGTTCCTGAAACTGTATCCAAATCATATAGGGTGCATAATGCACCTCCTTTTAATGCATGATTGTCTTCAAAAATACAATTTTCAAATTTAACATTTTTCGCTCCAACTAATACTGCAGATCCAGTATAATCATTACCGTTGATAAATTTTATATTTTTAAAGACAGTACCTGCTCCATTAACATTAATGTAAAATGCCCGTGATAACGATTTTCCATCAAGTACTGTATTGCCGTCACCAGTTATAGTAAGTTTTTTATTAACTGTAATTCCATTTCCTGTTGAATAATAATTTCCACTCAGTTTAACTGTATCTCCTGAGGAAGCTGAATCGATTGCACTTTTAATTGTAGCATATGTTTTTTCACCTGCTTTAAGTGAGTTATTGAACGAATCTGGTGAATTCTGTGAATCCACTTGCAGATGTTCATCATGAGAATTTTCTAGTTTTTCCACATTACCGGTTTCCATTACTATATTGCCTATGGTTTCGTTTAAATCAACTGCATATGAATTTTCAGCGCAAAATCCTATGGAAGTAAGCATTAAACAAATGACACATAGACAAAATAGGAAATTTCCTCCAATAATTATCTTTCCATTATTTTTTAACATATTAAATCACCTATTATTGAGGACGATTATAAATACTATTAATTAACAAAAAGCTATTAACTAGCAATTAATCTTTTTATTTCCAGTTTAGAGTTAAAAATAATGATTCAGGATATGAAATTTAGAAATTAACTCATGATAGTAGGATGATTATTGAACAACCTCCTAACGCGAATAATTTTTATCCAAATTATTCGTCCAATCTAAAAGCCAGTTTCAATTTTATAACTAAAATCAAAATTTTTTAAATCAAATCAATATTTAACTTAAAATAAAAGATAATCTTTCTAAATCCTCAAAATATCCATTAAATGATTTAATATTTAAATATATGCTTAAGAATACTTTAAAATTGTTTTTAGAATGAAAAATAACATTTTAAAGTAAATATTGAAGAGAGTTGGAAAAAAATTTTATTAATAATAATTACAATAATTAATATATAACTAAACATCAAGGTATTAGAGATATGAAAAGACAAATAGCAATAATGATTATGGCCTTACTGATATTATCCCCAGTCATACAGGATGTAAGTGCAACAAAAACCGTATTCATAACATCCGACAATATTGTAGACCATGATACTGATTTAAAACTGTTAAACTCATTGAAGAATTACATAGAAGAACTAAGCGGTGGCGAATTACAGGTAATTGTTGACAATCAGGCTCCTGCAGCAGGAGAAGGATGGCGTTCAATAGAAGTTACAAGTGACGTGAGTGTGGATTTGGCCGCTTCGGATGCCGGGAATTACCTTCAGTTAGCCAGTTCCACAATAAACTCAGATAAACAGATAGTATTTGTCAATATTGGAGATTATGATTTAGACAACAATACAAATTTCTTAAGAA
>CACYBU010000223.1 GCA_902772665.1 uncultured Methanobrevibacter sp.
ATCAGTGACACGGAAGTAGACTATCCGAAGGTTCAAAATCCGGATATTTTAGTGGCAATGTCCAATGAAGCTTTAATTAAATATATTGTGGATTTAAAGGATAACGGTACTTTAATTGTAGATCCTGGAACAACTGATGTTGAAGATGTAAGAGATTTTATAGATGAACATAATATTAATGTTTATGAGGCTCCCGCTACAAAGACTGCCACTGATGAAATCGGTCTTAAAATTGTAGCTAATATTGTTATGGTCGGGGCTATTACAAAAATTACTAAAGTCATATCCAAACAGTCAGCCATCAAGGCCATTGAAGTCAGCGTTCCGAAAGGAACTGAAGAAAAGAATATCGAAGCTTTTGAGGCAGGATATGCTTTAGCAAAATAAGGTGTTATAATGAGATTTTTTGAAAATGTAGCAAAACAAATTTTTAATCAAGAAGGAATTCCAATTTTAGAAGGGCATGTTGCCTATTCTCCCGAAGAGGTAATGACAATATCTTCTGAAATGGATGTTCCTGTAGTTATTAAGGCACAAGTTTTAACCGGAGGTAGGGGCAAGGCAGGTGGTGTTAAATTTGCCAACAACCCGGGTGAAGCTTTAAAGATTGCTGATGAAATTTTAGGCATGGAAATTAAGGGTGAAAAGGTTAAACATTTATTGATTGAGGAAAAAGCCGAAATTTTAAAGGAATTCTTTGTAACTGTATCTATTGACCGGGGTGCAAGGAGGCCTGTTATTCTGGTAAGTAATGAAGGGGGGGTTGAAATTGAAAACTTGGCCAAAACCAATCCTGAAAAAATCATCAAGTATTATCCTAATCCTTTGATTGAATTTTTACCATATGAAGCACGGGAAATCGCACGTAAAATGGGCGTTCCATCAGAATTGATTTCACCGATGGGGGACATAATCTGGAAATTATACAATGTGTTTATTAAATATGATGCAGACACTGCCGAAATTAACCCTCTGGTCTTAACTCCTAATGGTTTAATTGCTGCCGATGCGAAATTGGTCGTTGAAAATGATTCACTATTCAGACATCAGGATTTGGTTGATAGACTACACTACAAGAAAAAAGCCGTTGACTTTGTTCAGTTGGATGGGGATATTGCAGTAATTGGTAATGGTGCTGGTTTGACTTTAACTGCAATGGATATGATTAAGCTCAACGGTGGAGAACCGGCAACATTTCTGGATATTGGTGGTGGAGCTTCAGAACAAATCATTAATCAGGCCTTAAGTATTGTTTTGAACTATGATCCGGTTAAAGTGGTATTTTTAAATGTTCTGGGTGGAATTACCAAGGCGGATGATGTTGCACGTGGTGTAATTAAAGCAGTGGAGCAGTCCAGTCATAAGGTTCATATTGTTATCAGACTGACAGGTACTAATGAAAAAGAAGGTCAGAGACTTTTAGAGGAAGCCGGAATTCCATATGAGACTTCAATGGAAAAAGCCGCTAAAAAAGCTGTTGAACTCTGCGAAGAATTAAAGGTTGAATGCAAATAATTTTTTTGCTATTTAAATCATAAATAACACCTGTGAATTGGACGAATCTGTGGATGTTATTCGAGCAGTACCACTCGGCTAACTTCAGATTCATTTACTAATTCTTTGCCACACGCGTCTCCGATTTTTCTGGCGAAATCTTTGATTTCGTCGAATCTGGGCATATTTTGAAGGGTTAGTCTTTCACGGGATGAGCCGACAAACATGTATGCTTTGACTTCTACAAAGTTAGGATCTGCTTTTTTTATTAATTGCGCATAATTTTCAGGGTCTTTCATATTTTTGCCCTTAACGCATGTGCTTCTTATACATGTACGTGAGTTAAAACTGGACAGTGTTTCAAGTGATTCATTTAAATTGTTCCAGGCATCGTTTATTCTTGGTCGGCATATATCATTAAATATTTTCTCATTAGGTGCATCCAATGAAAGGTATAGCTGGTAGGGATCGTTTTCAAGATTTCTTAATCTCTCAACGCACTGGCCGTTACTCACAACAAATGTTGTGAAATCACGTCGGTTGAATTCCCCGATTAGTTCGTCAATTTCAGGATAAAGTGTCGGTTCTCCTGCAAGGGATATTGCGGCATTTGTTGGTTTTGTCATTTCTTCCAGTTTCTTTTTGTTTGCTTTGTCATTTCCATAAAAACCGCATAGCAGGTTATTCTGAGCCTTAATTGCTTCATCAACTATGGTTTTGGGGTCGTCATATTCTTCATCTTCCCATGTTGTCTGGGTATATGTCAGGTCTCTCCAGCAAAATTCACATTCCTGCTGGCAATTTGGGACTGCTGGAGACATTTGGAGGCATCTGTGTGATTGTATTCCATAGAATTTTTCCTTATAGCACACTCCTTTATTAGAAATGCTTTGTCTGGTCCAGTGGCATGTTTTAACTGCTGCATGACGATGTTTTCCAATGAATCGGTATCCGCTTTTTTCTAGTTTTTGGATTTGGTTTTTGTTGAATGACATAAAATCAGGTTTATTTTTAGTTTTTGTAGTATATACATTTTTCATGTTAAAATCAATATTGCTTTTAGTGAACAATATTTATTTTATCTTATTAAATCTATTTATATGTTTAAATATAATATATATTAATTATGAGATTATGGAGTAAAAATCAAGAAAAACTATTCTTTGATAAATCAAAAAATTTTGTATCTCATCAGCAGTTATTCTATAAAACCGATGATGAGAGATATGTATCATATTGGCCTAAAGGATATTCGGGAGCCAAATCAACGCTACAGGCCAGAAACTCATTGATTGGAAATTTCACAGAAAAATGGGTTTGCGATTTGTTGAACAGTATCTATCATGATGAAGATTTATATGTTATTCAGCAGGCACAGATTCCCTCAATTGGGATAACTCACAAATCTTCGGCGGATGTTGTCATTGCAACAGCAAATAAAAAGGTGCTGCTTCCTGATGAAGTTAAACTGATATTTGAGGTTAAGATGTCTCTTGTGTGGAACTGGGAATATGATGTGGAAACCTCACGGGTCATGGAAATTGGGGACTACAGGACTCATCAGGGACGTCCGAGTTTCACACGTTCAGACTCCATTTTAAAAGCAATTGGAAAATGCATTGACATAAGGGTATCAAATGTCAAATCTTCCAAAATACCATTAATTGTTTTAGGAAATGCTCCACTGTCAAATGGATTTTGCAAAAAAGCAGATTATTTAAAAAGTTTTGGCATTATTCAGGGATTCTGGTCACTTAATCCTTTTCCCCTGAATCATGGAAACACCCGAAAGAGAAGTCATAAAAATGGTTTTGTCAGGATGGACAATGTTGATGAATTAAATATGACTTTGAACCAATTATTTAAACAGGATTTAAATTTTTTCTCAGGGATGGAAAATCCAGAAAAGCTAGGTCAATTGATTGAAATAGCTGACCGGGAAGAAAATCATGAAAACAAGGGATTAAAATTTTTAAATCTCTTAAAGAGGAATTAACTTGCCAAGAAAAACACAAACTAAATCATTTGGTTCGGTTGTACGGGAATCTCATGATTCAAAAAAATTTTACAGCACACACCTGTTTGAAGATTGTAAATTACCGAAAAATATTCAATATAAGGAAAACAAAATTCCAGAAGTTGACTTGAATAAGTTTTACTGCAAATCCAGCGAGACAATGGAGGAGATACCTGACAATAGTATTCATTTAATGATTACCTCTCCACCGTATAATGTTGGAAAGGAATATGACAGTGATCTGACTTTAAATGAGTATCTGACATTACTGGCAACTGTTTTCAGTGAAGTTCACACCAAACTGGTAACTGGAGGAAGAGCATGCATCAATATTGCCAATGTTGGAAGAAAACCCTACATTCCATTTCATGCAATGATTATTGAAATAATGCTTGATTTGGGATTTTTAATGAGGGGTGAAATAATCTGGGACAAATCCGCAAGTGCCGGAGGATCCTGTGCATGGGGAAGCTGGATGTCAGCATCAAATCCAGTTTTAAGGGATTATCATGAATATATTCTCGTGTTTTCAAAGGATTCATATGCTAAAAACAAATTGCAGGATAAAAAGGACACAATAACCAGAGATGATTTTATCGAATGGACACGGAGTGTCTGGACATTTTCTGCTGTAAACGCCAAAAAAATAGGGCATCCTGCACCATTTCCAGTTGAACTACCACATAGGTTAATTAACTTATATAGTTATGAGGATGATGTTATTTTAGACCCGTTTTGCGGTAGCGGAACAACTGCAATAGCTGCAAGACAGAATAAACGAAATTTCATATGTTATGATATCAACAGGGATTACATTAATCTCTCAAAAAAGAGACTGTCCAATCAAAAATTTATTTAATGATGTTAAATATAAATATTATTCAGAAGTTATTGTGGGGAATAAATTTATGGATACTCCAATTGTAATATTAAACTATAAAACTTATTTAGAATCAAGTGGATTAAATGCTTTAGAACTTGCACATGACTTGGAAAGCGCTACCAGTGAATCTGGAATCACAATGGTCGCAGCTCCTCAGACAGCAGACATTTACAGGATTAGTGAAGAAACATCACTCCCTATTTTTGCTCAGCACATCGATGCAATATCTCCAGGAGGACACACAGGCTCCAACTTAATCAACACATTAATTGATGCAGGAATTCAGGGGTCTCTAATAAACCATTCAGAACAGAGAATGAAACTGGCAGATATTGAGGAAGTAGTAAAACTGTGCAGGGAAAACAGAATAGAATCCTGTGTATGTACCAACAATATTGAAACTTCAAAAGCTGTAGCAACACTCGCTCCCGATGCAGTTGCTGTTGAACCTCCCGAACTCATAGGAACAGGAATTCCGGTATCTCAGGCTCAACCTGAAGTTGTTGAAGACACAGTAAATGAAGTTAAAGCAATCAATAAGGATGTTAAAGTATTATGTGGTGCGGGCATTACAACTGGTGATGATATGAAAGCGGCTATGGATTTAGGTGCAGACGGAGTATTGCTCGCATCAGGAATAATTAAGGCGAAAAGTCCAAAAGATGCATTACTTGATTTGGTAAGTAAATTATAGAGTGGGAAAATGGATAAGAAATTTAATACAATTGATGATTTTGATGTTGAAGGTAAAACTGTACTTGTGAGAATTGATATTAACGCTCCAGTTGACCCGGGTTCAGGAATTATTCTGGATGATACTAGATTAAAATTACATGCTCAAACTGTCAAGGAATTATCAAATAAAGGAGCAAAAGTTGTTTTACTTGCTCATCAATCTCGTCCTGGTAAAAAGGATTTCACAACATTGTCTCAACATGCAGATGCCCTGTCTGATATTTTAAACTTAAGAGTAAAATACGTTGATTCATTATTTTCCAATTCAGCAAAAGAAGCAATCCGGGCTTTAAATCCTCATGAAATTCTCCTGCTTGAAAATGTAAGGTTTTTTTCTGAAGAAACCCTTTCAAGAAGTCCTTTGGAGCAGTCAAAAACAATTTTGATTAGACATTTGTCTCCATTAATTGACTATTATGTTAATGACGCATTTGCGGCTGCGCATCGTTCCCAGGCATCTCTAGTTGGATTTACTGTTAATACTCCTTCAGCTGCAGGTAGGGTAATGGAAAAGGAATTAACTGTAATTCAGGATGCCCTTGATAATGTGGAGCACCCTTGTGTATTTTTACTTGGGGGAATGAAACCTGATGATTCAATCGATGTTATGGATAATGTTTTAAGCAATGGAACTGCCGATTCAATTTTAACAACAGGTATTGTTGGAAACATTGTTTTATGGGCGTCAGGTGCTGACATTGGTGAAGTTAACAAGAAATTCATCATCCGTAAAGGGTATGAAGATATGGTTGCTAAATCAAGGGAATTAATTGACAGATTTGGCGATAAAGTAAAATATCCTATTGATGTTGCCTGTGAAATTAATGGTGAAAGAGTGGATATTGATTACACTGAAATTCCAAATGAATCAATCTTTGATATTGGTGTAAAAACCATAGACTATTATGCAAAAGAAATACGGGATGCCAAGTATATCTTCGCTAATGGTCCGGCAGGAGTGTTCGAAGATCCTAAATTTGCAATGGGTACAGAAGATTTGATTAATGCCATGGCCAATTCAGATGGTTTTACATTGATTGGTGGGGGACATATTGCCGCTGCTACCTCTGGCCTTGGCCTTGAAGAGTACATGAGTCACTTAAGCAGTGGTGGTGGAGCATGTATCAGTATGCTTGCAGGTAAGAAATTGGCAGCTGTAGATGCTTTAAAAAATGTAAAAATTAGCTATTGATTATATTCAATAGTTTTTGTGATGATAACTTGGGATTGTCTGAACTCATAATTTCACTGACTACAGATAATCCTCTTATTCCGGTATCAATTAACTCTGGTGCATTTTCAATCGTAATTCCTCCAATTGCCACTACGGGGATGTTAATTGAATCCACAATTTCTTTTAACTCTTTTTTTGTTACTTTTTTAGCATCATCTTTGGTGACTGTTGGAAATATAGCACCGGTTCCAATATAATCGGCACCGTCTTTTTCAGCCTTTTTGGCTTCTTTGATTGTGGATGCTGAAACTCCAACAATTTTATCCGGACCGACAAGTCGTCTTGTAACGTCACAAGGCATATCTGTCTGGCCAACATGGATTCCGTCGGCATCAACTGCCAGTGCTATGTCTATTCGGTCATTTATAATTAATGGGACATTATATTGGGTTGTTATTTCTTTAACTTTTAATGCCAGTTTATAAAAATCAAGAGTATCTGCGGTTTTTTCTCTAATCTGCACTATGGTTACTCCGCCTTTTATTGCTTCTTCAATTGTATTTAGAAATTTTTCTGTATTGTCACTTTTATCTGTGACAAGGTAAAGTGATAAGTCTGCATTTTTCATAGTATCATAATATTTGCATTGTTTATTAAGGTTTCACTGTCAGTTTTATAGAGATAATCAATTAGATATGTTCTAAAAGAACCTGTGCCTTCGTTTTTTTCATCGACTTTTGTTCTTGCTCTTTCACCTGCAATATTCATTGCTAAAATTCCAAGAAGACTTCCGTTGAATGCATCTGACCCTCCAATGCAGCTTCCAACAATTGAAGATAGCATGCATCCACTTCCAGTTATTAAAGGCATCATATCATCTCCATTGTCAATTGCCACTGTTGTTTTCCCATCACTTAAAATGTCAATCGGACCGGTTGCTAAAATAATGGTATCTAATTTATTTGCAAGTTCACTAATTAGATTTCCATGTGTTTTTAAGTTTTTTTCAGTTGTGATATCATTAACATTAACGTCAACACCTTTTGCAGTGTTGTTTTCATCTGATATTTTCACTAATTTTGCTATTGCTTTTATTTCACTTATGTTTCCTCTTATTGCGGTGATGTTATAATTTTCAATCAGATTCATTGTGGTTTTGTTTCTAAGTTCAGTTACTCCAACTCCAACTGGATCCAAGATTATTGGAGTGTTGGTTTTATTTGCAGTCTGTGAACTTATTTTCATGGATTCTATCTGGTTTTTGCTTAGTTTTCCAATGTTGATGACAAGTGCGTCAGCTATTGTGACTATTTCTTCAAGTTCTTCTGTATCTTCTGCCATAAATGGGGATCCACCTATTGCAAGAATTGCATTTGCGCAGTCGTTTATTGTTACTGAGTTTGTAATGCAGTGTGTTAATGGATTTTTTTCCTTAATTTTTTTTAAGTTTATATTGATTTTGTCTAGAAGGTATTGTTCATTATTTGTCATGATTATTAATTATAAAATTTTTATTATTTATATTTGATGAAAATAACTTGTTTTATCATTGCTAGAAACTTAACTTTTTTTGTTATTAATTTGTTAATAAAATTTAAAATAATATAACATTGTTATATCTTTGTTTTATAAG
>CACYBU010000224.1 GCA_902772665.1 uncultured Methanobrevibacter sp.
ATGTGAATATTGAAGTTACAAAAATTAAATCTGGTGTAAAATCATCATCTTTTTTAAAATCAAGTGTTGTTTGACTATAATCTTCTTCTTTTTCTTCAAATCTGATTAATTTTACTTCAATATTTTCACGTTTTAAATAAGCAGCTATCTTTAAAAGACCAATAGGTAAAAAATTAGAATGGTTTCTACTTTTATTTGGGATTGGAAAGTTAGGTTCCACCAATAGAACTCTCTTTGAATTATTTACATAATCCTCAAATTTCATATTAACCACAATTTATTTTTTATGTTTTTAAACATTTTAAATATTTTGATCATTTTTTTAATACATTACAAAATGAGATCAATTTTACATATTGAATCAATTTTACACATTTATCATTAAAAATATAAATTATATAAAATTGAATATTGGACCTTTTTTAATTGTAAATATCTGCCTAATTTTTTGTAAATTATTCATTTTAATTGATCTTTGATCTAATCTTTTTATTTTTGATAACAATAATGATCTAATCATGAAAATTTTATTTTTCTTAATAAATTTTTATACACATTAACATCATCATGATCTAATTTATTTAGATGAATTTACTAACTGATCATTGTTGTTTCATATTTTAAAATGTTTTAAAAAGTTTTTATTTTCAAAACTTTTAATTATTTGGTGAGCATTCCAATATTATTTTATTGTTAGTATTTTTTTATTAAATTAAGTGTAAATTAGTAATATATATATTAAATTATCGCCATATATTTAAAATAATGATGTGAGGTAAATAATCGAATGTCCTTTAAAGATATTAAAAACACTATTGAAAGTTCTTATTATTCTGCTAGATTGCATGTTGATTTAGTAAATGATTTTTACATCCCTGTTCTTTCTAATGCTACTAGTTATGATAGAATTTCAGGATATTTTACTTCAACCAGTTTAGCTATTGCTGCTAGAGGCATCTCAAAATTTATTGAACATAAGGGACATATGAGATTAATTTGTGGATGCCAGTTGACTCCAAAGGATAAAGATGCAATAATTAATGCAGAGTCTCTTAAAGATTTTGTCAATGAAACTTTTTTAAATGATTATCGTTCACTTGAAGATGGTTTTAAAAAAGACCATGTTAAACTATTGGGCTGGATGATTGCAAATAATTTTTTGGAGATTAAAATTGCATTCAATCTTTTAAATCCTACAAGAAGTATTGATGATTTAGTACATTCAAAAACAGGAATTCTTTATGATGAAAATGAAGATATAATTTATTTTAATGGTTCAGTTAATGAAACTGCTTCAGGTTGGGGCTCTAATATTGAAACAATAGATGTGCTCAATAGTTGGAGATACCCAGAATTAATTGAACCTCATATTGAAGATTTTGAAGCATCTTGGGAGGGAAGATTTCCTGCAATGTTAGTTATGGATGTTCCAAATGATTCAATACAAGAAATGATCAATGATGCACCAAGCGATGAAAAGGAATTAAAAAAATTATTGAAAAAATTTGATAAAAAAAGTAAAGATCCTAGAACCCCTCGCAATTATCAATTATTAGCTGTTTCTAACTGGTTGGAAAATGGTAAAAAAGGAATATTGGAAATGGCTACCGGAACTGGAAAGACTTATACTGCAAAGTTATGTATTGAAAATGTGTTAAATGAAGAGAATGCACTTGTGGTAATTTCATGCCCATATTTGCATCTTATTGAACAATGGAAAGAAGAACTTTATTCTTTTGATGATTGTGAATTTTTTGAATTCCATAGTGATGGTGATAAAGATTGGAAAAGGACATTTTCAGATTTGATAACCACAATAAATTTAGGAGTTAATTTAAAAAAAAGACCAATTATACTAACAATTCAAGATACATTTCATACCCCCGAGTTTACTAAAAATATTTTTAAATGTGAGATTAAGAAATTGTTAGTCGTTGATGAAGTTCATCATGTAGGTAGTTCAACTTATAGTGAAGGCTTAAAACCCCCTTATGATTATTATTTAGGTTTAAGTGCTACTCCTGAAAGATATATGGATCCTGAAGGAACTCAACGTTTATTACATTATTTTAAAAAAATAGTTTTCAGATTTACATTAGCTCAAGCGTTAATATTAAGAGATGAAAAAGGAAATCCTTTTTTAACTAATTATGAGTATCATCCTATTAAGGTAAATATTTCTGAGGGTGAACATAAAAATAAAAGTTCTGCAAATAATACTGAAAAAAAATATCAGATTCTCGAAGAAATTATTGATAGTTTAGAAAAGCCTATTGATCATTTAATAATATTTTGTTCTAGTTTTCAATTGGATAGAGTTTTAACAATATTAAATGAAAAAGGAATCAAACGTAAAAGTAGATTCACATATAAAGAGAATAGAGATATGCGTAAACAGTTATTAACAGAATTTGATGAAGGAACTTTAAAAGCATTGGTTGCTATACGTTGCTTAAATGAAGGTGTGGATGTACCATCTACTGATAAAGTAATTATTATGTCTAGTTCACCTAATCCTGCCGAAAATGTTCAAAGAAGAGGTAGGGTTTTAAGAAGACATAAAGGTAAAGAAAAAGCGTATATTTATGACATGGTTGTTATACCTGATGAGGATTCTAAATTAGAACATTTTAAAGAAACTGAATTGGATAGATTGGTGGAGTTTATCAGTTCATCTGATAATAAAAAAGAAAATAGAGAATTATTAATTGAATGGGGGTTAATTGATGAGTAATATTAATAAAAATATATTTAAATTAATGAATGAGTTAGATTTAACTTCAAATGAGAAAGAATTTTTATCAAAAGCATTAGAATTAGAATATAAGCATAGCGATAAAAAACGTCCTAACTTAGATGAAGATTATGAAAAATTTGTTGAGGAGTGCAGTGGTAATAATGAAAATTAAATCATTAACATTTTATAATTATAGGCCATATATAGGAGACTTCAGTATTGATTTTGCAGATGGCAGTGATAAATATGATAATAAGAATTTAACTGTCATTACTGGAGGTAATGATTTTGGTAAAACTAATTTTTTAAATGGTATTTCTTGGTGTATTTATGGTAATGAACCATATAAAGAGGGCATTAAACGAGTTTTTAATCAAAGCGCTGCTAAAGCTTTAAAAGTTAACGAAAAATTAGATGTTTATGTTGAAGTATTAATGGAAAATAATGAAGGAAAAGAAGTATTATTTAAAAGAGAACAGAGATTCGTAAAACGTTCAAATGGAATGCGTAAGGTTTACAACCCGAAATTTAGTATTGAAATCATAAATAAAAAAGGTAAAAATAAAAAAATTACTGATCCTGAAAAGTATAGGGAGACACATCTTCCAGATGGTCTACAACAATATTTTTTATTTGATGGGGAACAACTATTAAAATGGTTGAAAAAAGATCCAAAATCACTTAAAGATGCAGTAGACAAATTATCACAATTTGATTTAGTGGGAAAAGTAAAAGAGAATACTGAAACACAACGTGATAATTTAACAGATAAATTGACTGAGTTGAGTTATGAAAAAGGCAAATATATCAAGGAAAAAAATAAATTAGAAGATGCAATTAATGAAGATAAAAGAAAATTAAAAGAGTTAAATAAAGAAATAACTGAACTTGAAAATAATGAAAAGGTTTTAAATTCATTTATTATGGACAAGGGTGGAGATCCCGCAGCTTTGAAAAAAGAATTAGACTTATTTGAGGAAATTCTTGAAAAATATGGGAATGATTTGAATGAACTCAAACAAAAACGTTTAGATTATTTACTGAAAAATTTTTATTTAATTTTAGGTCATTCTTTCTTAAGAGATTTAGAACAGTTTAAAGATGATTCCATTGATGTTAATCAAGAATATGAATTTAACATTTCTATAGATGACATTGATCATTTATTAAATGATAAAAAATGTATTTGTGGTTGTGACTTAAGTGAAGATGATGAACATGTTAATTCGTTGTTAAAATTTAAAAATAAGTTAATTGAAATTTCAAAAAGACCTCCGGAAGAGATGGAGTTTAAAAATATTCTTAAAGAATCAGAAAATATAATAAATGATTTTCCAGTTGATTTTAAAGAAGATATGAGAAATCACTACCAAAAAATTTCTGACATGGAATCTTCTATAAAAACTCAAACTGAACTTAAAGATGAAAAACAAGAAAAATATGATGTTTTATTAGAAGATAAGATTCCTGAGAAAAAAGAAAAATTGGATCGAACAACAAAATTATTAAATGATTATAGAGAGCAAAGGGTTTTGTTGGAAAAGAATATAGAAACTCTTGAAGAAGAATTAAAAATAGCAAAAATGAATATTGGCATTGATGAAACTAAAGATGATATTGTCTCTGAAATCCAAAATAAAATTTCTTTTTGTGATAAAATTATTGAGTCCTGTATTAAAATTGAAGATAAATTTGGAAAAATGATTCATAAGGACTTAGAACGTATTGTGAATGAAGAATTCCAAAGTATATATAATGGTGATGGAAATAGAGGCAAATATAAACAAATTCATATAGATGAATCACTCACATTGACTTTTGAAGAATATGATGGGGTTATTAGTTCATCTACTGACCCTTCAAGTGGTACTCAATTAGCTTTAGCGATATCTTTTATTACAGCAATAAATAAATCTTCAGCATATAAGATACCTCAAATCATGGATACCTCTCTTGGAAAATGGGACAATACACTAAGAAGAAATTTTGCACTTGCTTTACCAAAATATTTAGATGACATTCAGATGGTATTTCTATTTTTAGACAGTGAGTTCAATGAGGAATTTGAAGAAATTACTGGATCTTACATTGGTGAAAAACATATTTTAATTCGTGAAAATGAAAATGAAACATTATTAAAACCTAAAGGTGATTTCGATGAGTGATAAGTATTTTAAAATTTTTATTAGAGTTCCTACAAGACAATATAAAAAAAAGGAAACTGAAGCAACTAACATATTTTCTTACCAATATTTACAAGGAAAATTAGGGATAAAAAAGGAGAATAGTTTCGATTTATTCCTTATTTCAGTTTTAATTGGAAAATTATTTGTGGATTCTGATAAAATACCGAAGGAGTTAAGTAATGGTGAAACTTATTCCAGATATTCATATATATATGATAAACCTTATATGCCCATATTAAAAGCAATTGCAATTGAAGAAGTTGGAGAAATATCCATATTAAATGATATTCCTGCAATGGTTAAAATTTGGGAAAGATATGCATGCGCTGGTTTTGATGAACTTTCTAAATGGTACCATGATAAAAATATAGACTTTGAATCTAAATTATATGAGGTTTTATTGGAATATTATAACGATTATAAAGATAAATATCATATGGATTGATAAAATGATTGAAGAAAAATATATCACTCAAGATGGTGATAAGTTTATAGTTCATCGCATTATTGAGAATGTAGATTATTGTTTTGGAGAATTTTCAACAATTGATGAAGCAATTGATAAAAAAAGACAATTGGATAAAGAAGGATGGCCAATAGATATAGAAACATATGAAAAAAATAAAATTAAAGAACCTCACCTTGATTTATCTTTTAAAGTTGGAACATCATATAAACATAAGTTTATGGTTTTAACTCGTCATGAAACCGAAGATTTAATTCCTAGATTGCCTTATGAAACTGAATGCGATATTATCTTTGATGGGATTAAAGCAAAAATTAAGTTAAATGTACTTCTTAGATTAATTATAACTAAAGGGAATGAAGAATTAATTAGTCATCTGAAGGAATTAAGTGAAGAAAATCCTAAACAAAGAGTAAATGTTAGTTTTTTATTAAATAAAGAAGATGATAATCCTCTAAATATCAGTTTACAAGATAAAATATCAAAGTTAGAAAAACAATTAGAGGCTGCGAGTAATGAAATTTCATTACTTAAAGAAAAATGTAATAAATTTGAAAGTGATGTTCATTAAAATGTTTTTAATGATTAATTATTAATTGAAAGTTGAATTTAAAGTGATTTGTCATAATTATAAAAGAATCTGTCTTCATTCTCAAATTAAATATAACTTAACAGATTTATAATTTATTCAAAAAGAATTAAACATACAAAATTAAAAGTTAAAAGTAATATTCGCCTAATCTCGAAAGCATTTATTGATTTTAATAATTATGGTTATATAAATAATAATAAAATATGAATTTATGAAGTTTTAGGATAATAGAATAGTTTATACCTTTAGAAGATTAGATTAGAGATTATTAAAAATCATAGAAATAATTAATAGTTTTTGTTACATTAATAAAATACTTTTTTAAACAAATTAACTTTTATTAAAATATATAACGTAAGCTGCCAAATATTTAACCAGAGTATCATGAAAACTTTAAATGTTGTAGCGGCCATTATCAAAAA
>CACYBU010000225.1 GCA_902772665.1 uncultured Methanobrevibacter sp.
ATGGTGGAGTTAATTATCTTCACAATTGGAGCATATTGGTTTAATATTATATCCATTTTTAAATCATTAATGAGTCTAATGAAAACATAGAAGATAATAACTCACATTTTCATCTCCTTTTAACTGGTAATTAAATATAAACAAGTCAATGATGGGCTTTGAAAAACAAGTTTTCGTGAGGTCTTTTCCCTAAAATGGAAACTGTTTAATTACCAATTCCAATAGTTAAGTTTATATATATTTTAACAATAGGATTATACAAGAGAATTACTTTTAAAGTAACCCTCTATTGGAAAACAAAATTGAATTATTTTAATGTCTAATATTGGATATTGTGGAGATTTTTCTCTGCAATAATACATTAAATTTGACTTTTTTTATCACTGATTTTGCATATTTATTTAAACAGTAATATTATAATTATATAATATGGATTTACCGTTAAATATTGTCATAGGTAATGCAATATCATTAATTGCTGGAATTTTCATTATACTGAGTATGTGGGTTAATGATGAGAAAAAAGCATATTTCTATCAGTTTTTAAATGCATTTATCTTAATAATATCATCAGTTTTCTTTTTGTCCTGGACTGGCGTAACCACAATGGCGATTGCGGCTGCAAGGAATCTTATGGTCTATAATGACAGACTGACTTTTGAATGGACAGTATTTTTCATCATCATTTCAATTGTTCTGGGAGTGATGGTTAACACAATGGGTTTTGTCGGATTGCTACCCATTATCGCCATCATTCAAATAACATTGTGTAACTATTATTTAAAATCAATTAAAACCATTAAAACAAGTTTTATTGTTAATAGTGGGATTTATGTTGTTTACTTTTTGGCAATTCTTGATTTTTCATCAGCAGCTATTGAATCTGCAACTACACTGGTTGGTCTGATTTCATTAACCCGACTGATATTAGCTGGGAGAAGTTCAGATTAATTTGTAGACAAATTCGATAATTGAATTAACGGTTTGATTCTGCTGGTTTTCAGCCGAAATTTTTGCATCATGATTTCCGTTTTGTTTTGCGTAATTGCCGAACTGGGCATGATTTCCACCTTCAACAACAAATTCGGTTAAGTTGCTCATCAATGGTTTGGACTTATCATATGATTCCTTATTCAACACGCCGTCTTCAGAACCATAAATGGACAGTACGGGCTTGTTGATTTTTTCGCTAGGATAGGCTGCCATCAAAATTAATCCGTCACCTTTTCCAGAATGGTTTAGATATGAAGCTGCTGCAACTCCTCCAAGAGAATGTCCTGACAACAGGTAATGTGAATAACTTCCGTTGTCAATTATGATTTCTGCTTCATTTTCACCTAACATTGCCATATTCAGTGGCATCTCCAGTAAATAACAGTCAATGCCTCTTGAAGCCAGACTTGTCAGCATGGGCAAATATGAAATATATTCCACTTTGGCTCCGGGATAGAAAATTAAAGCGGTATCGTTACCGTAACCGTCTATTAATAATCCGTTATCTGTTTTTGTCACTTTAACGTCTGGGGTTCCGTTAAGGTATTGTGTTGCGGATTTCTTGGCATGACTGTAATCGGCAAAATAGTATACTGCGGATGCAAGCACTATAATTGCCGTTATGATTATAATTATTTTTATTTTCTTATTCATGAATATCATGCTTATTTTGATTTTAAAGATTAATAATTTTTTCCAAGCAGGCAACTGGTCAATGGTTAATCTTAATAGTTATCAAATCCTATAGATGATTATCCAGGTGATGACTTATGAAAAAACTTGCAATATTTGACTTTGATGGAACACTTTTTGATTCAATAGATGATGTCCTGGTTTGCTTTAACAGGGCATTGAAGGTTCATGATTTTCCAACGTTAACTCGTGAAGAGTTAATTCCATGTTTAGGGGGAAATATTGATGAAATCGTGTCGTTGGTTTTGGGTGATAACAATAATCCTCAAAATTTGGAAAAACTAAAGAAAACATATTTGAAATTCTACAATTCCTCCGAAAAAGAAAAAACACTTCCCTTCCCATTCAGCTGGAATATTTTAAAAGACCTTGAGAAAAAAGAAGTGTTGCTTGCGGTCAACTCTAATCGGCTATCATATTCTCTTGAGGAATTTGTCATGAGGTATTTCGGTGACTTTGAATTTGTTTTAATTGAAGGCCACAATGGCATCAACCCTTCAAAACCAAACCCTTATGGTGTCAACAGAATCATTAAAAAAGCAGGAGTCTCTGTGGATGAGGCATTATATATTGGTGATTCCATAACTGACATTCAAACGGCACAAAATGCCGGAATCGATTGTCTGATAGTTAAATGGGGTTATGCAAACAAAAGAGACCTTGGAAATGATTATATTTTGGATGTTGTTGAAAGTCCGGATGAAATAATTAACTATTTCTAGACTAAAAATCATAACTATAGAATATGTTATTCATAAATTATCCGAAATGCTCAACATGCAGAAAAGCTAAAAACTGGCTTGAAGAACATAATCTTGAATTTGAATCAAGACATATCATTGAAGACAATCCCACTTCAGAGGAACTGCGCAGATGGTGGGAAATATCTGGGCTGCCTCTTAAAAGATTTTTCAACACAAGCGGCATGAAATACCGTGAATTAAAATTAAAAGACAAATTACCTGGCATGTCTGAAGACGAACAGTTGAATCTTCTGGCCACTGATGGAATGCTTGTTAAAAGACCGGTTCTGGTTGACGATAGTCTAGTTCTGGTGGGATTTAAAGTTAAGGAATGGGAGGAAAAGTTATTATAATCATCAATTGAAGACGGCTGGAATTTTTTGATTTTAACCCAAAATATTTTTTTTGAAGGATTAATGGGAAATACGTGTTTTTTTTTGGGTGGATGACAGTCAATCTGTCTTAAATTCCTTTTTTGGAAATCCCATGAAATACTTATGGATTAATGGGCTAGTGATGTAAAATCGATATTTTTAAATTGTAGGATTGTTCACAACTCTGGTGGCATGTTTATTCTAATGGGGAAATTTTTCATTTTCATTCCTGTATTACCGTCTTCTTAATTTTGAAAGCCACAATCCTATAGCTTTCAATACAGACTTATGTTCATGATATTTAAATACTTTTTGTAACCGTTTGGTTACCATTATCATAAACGAAAAGTTTATATACTTTAAAAACAAATCAATATAACCGACTGTTTTTTTTGGAGGTTATTATCATGAACATCACTAAACATGTTAAATCATGTCCGATAGAATTAGTTGTAAAATTAATCAACAAAAAATGGGTAATTCAAAT
>CACYBU010000226.1 GCA_902772665.1 uncultured Methanobrevibacter sp.
AAGTAGTCCCGAGCGGAGTCGAACCGCCGTCTCCGGGTCCAAAGCCTAGAAGGATTACCACTACCCTACGGGACTATACATGTTGTAGTATACAACATTTATATATCTTTTTTAGGTAGTATTTAAACCTATCGATTATTTGATAATTTCTGATAAAACAGGCATTGTTCAATCCACTTGCAGTCACTGCAGATTTTAGAAACACTTTCTTTTGTGTCGAATATTTCATCAATCTTTTCAAACAATTCAGTTGAGTCATATTCTTCTGTTGAGTCAAAATGTTTTAACACTTTCCGGTCCATAGTGATGATTTGTTCATTTTGGGTTTTGTTTTCACATTGGCCGTTTTTCAGATTCGGGCATGATTTGCAAATGTCATCGGCTGAATCGGTAATTTCAATTATTGAATCGGGTTGTTTTCGTCGGTTGTTGATGTAGGTCATATTTTCAACAAAGTCCTCATTATATCCGTAGCCCTGAAAACCTTTAAGACATAACAAGTGATGTCCTCTTAAAACAATTTTCATTTAAATCAAAAAAAAATAAAAAATAAAGGTTATTAAAAACCTTTTTTTTAGTCTTTTGGTAAAAATACTTTGGATATTGAAGCAACACCTAATATTTTTACAATATCTCCTGCAATAAATGGAACAAGACCCATCATTAAAAGGCTTGCAATTCCAACAGGAGTGCATTGAATACTTAAGAATAATGCAAGACCTGCAAGACCCGGAATATAGATCAGTGCAAAGTTTGCAATTCCAATTGTTATAGTCATTTTTGTAAAATTACGTGCTTTAACATATCTTTCACTAATCAGTCCTACGAAGTAGGATGCAATTATAAAACCAATAAAGAATCCGAATGTGGAACCTAAGAATATGTCAAGTCCGCCGGTCATTCCTCCAAACCATGGAATGAATGCAATACCTAAAACGATATAGATAATTTGACTTAAACATCCGTATTTTTTACCTAAGAATAAACCAGAACATAATACTGCAAATGTCTGTGCAGTTATAGGAACTGGAGTCCATGGGAGTGGAATAATGACCTGTGCCATTATACCGGTTATGCATGCCATCATAAATGACATGAGTATTTTGGTAGCTGTGCCGGCATCCTGTATTCTTTCAAATACATTTTTCCTGACACCATAGTAACTATCTATGTTTATATTCATTTTTTACCTCCAATTTCCAATTTTATTAATTGTTAAGTATGATTATGTTTAGTTTATAGTTATTAACTTAACGTTCTGTGGTTTTTTGACGATGTTCATAGATTTGAATGCAACAAGTTTCTTAATTCCTTTTTCGGATGCCACATCCACCAGTCTCTGTGAGATAATTCCGTCGAATATGACTGTATCGGCTGTTCCTTCAATATTTTTAATTTCTTCGTAAATATTTTCGACTTCAACTTCCTTGGTTATATTTAATGCTTCATCCAAAATTGCACCGCAGCCTGTTCCTTCAAATTCCTTTAACATGTCTTTCATTAAAGTTACTTCGTCATCTTCAATCTCAGGTTCTTTTGCAGGTGGTTTTTCATTGTGGCGGAACCTTTGATTTCTTCTGTGATGTCTGTTATTGTTGTTTTCTTTTTTGGTGTTGCTGTCATTTAATATGTTATGGTTTGCAAGGAACTGTGCTGTAGGAACTTTATCTCTAAGTGCAATGAGAACTTCGTCCTTTTCGAGATCTTCAACTTCTTTTCCTTTTGGTGCACGGGTAATGTAGTCAACTTCTCCGATTTGCAGAAGTTCTTTTAAAATCAACTCTCCACCTCTATCTCCATCTACAAATGCAGTAGTTGTTCTTTTTTTACTTAATTCTCCAATGGATTGTGGTACACTTACACCTTCGACTGCAACGGTATTTTTAATGCCGTATTTAAGCAGGTTCAATACGTCGCTGCGTCCTTCAACTACAATAATTGCATCGGATGTGTGTATGCTTGGACCGGCAGGCAGGCGGTCATCACCGTATTCGGAGATTTCATGAACTCTCATGGCTTCCCTTACTTCTTCAATCATTTTCATGCTGGCAGGACCAACGCTTTCAACCATGTTTTTGTAGATTTCTTTTGCACGGTTTACGACTTGCTCTCTTTTGACTGCCCTTACATCTTCAACTTTTGTAGTTTGAATTTCAGCTTCACATGGACCTACACGGTTTATGGTTTCAAGTGATGCGGCGAGAATGGCGGTTTCCACTCTGTCTAAACTGGAAGGAATTATGATTTCTCCTTTTGCTCTTCCGCTGTTGGAATGAATGTTAACCTGGATTCTTCCGATTCTTCCAGTCCTCTGGAGTTCTCTTAAGTCTAAATCATTACTAAGTAAACCTTCAGTTTGCCCAAAGACGGCTCCTACGACGTCCGGTTTTTCAACAATGCCGTTTGCTGTAATCTGGGCATGAATTAAATATTTTGTTGTTGTTAATTCTTCACCTTTTCCCATATTTTAAGCCTCCTAAGCTTATTAATCGGGATAATTTATGTAATTGCTAAAAATTTAAATTATTTTTAGGTGATTAACTTGCATAAAT
>CACYBU010000227.1 GCA_902772665.1 uncultured Methanobrevibacter sp.
AATACTATAAAATTATTTATAATAAGTCATTTTATGAAAAATGGATGGAAAAGTTTTTATGATAATTTTGGTTTTTAACTATAATAAAAATACCTCATTTAATTCTTCAAAATTTAATATCAACAATCACATCGTCACAATAGATTAACTTGTCTTTCCATTCTTTTAAAATATCCATATTCACTTCTTGAGTTCTTTTCAACTTTCTAATTTCATCCAAAATCTTTTTCAAAACAAAGTTAACTATATGCTTGTGAATTTTCTTTAAATTATGCGTAGTTGATGTTCTAAGCATTTCACTATTCACTCTATCTAAACCCCGGGTTTTAACACCTCTGAAATTTCTACTTTCAAATAAAATAGCAAAAGGGTGTTTCAGCAAGGTGTCCTCTATGTGAATAATATTCCTGACCGAAATCAGAATAGTAGAAAAATTTGGCTTCTTCCACAGCAAGGTTAATAGGCTCACGAAATTCCCCCCTATCCTTATTTTTAGCACATAATTTTTTTATACGGACATTCAGCGCAGTGATCACAAGCATATAACTTTGTTTTACGATTAGATAAATTATATTTATCATAACGTGTAAGCAACATTCCATATGGGCAAATATAAACATCTTCTTCAGGCAAATATATGAAATTATACTTTTTAAAAGTTTCTTCGGTAATCTCATCTAATTCAAATTCCAATTTATTTTTTAATGCATTAATAATCTTTTGACGAGTGGCTCCACCTTTATCTGGGATAATTTACCATAACATTACTACCATATATTTCTTCCAGATGTTTTATTTTCCAGTACCCATGATCTGCTACTAATACATAATCATCAGTACCTAATAACTTATTTAATCTTTTAACAATAGTCAATAATTCTTTTTCATCGTTGGGATTTTATGTGATATAATTATCAATTATGAAACCAAATTTAGAGTCTGTTCCTACTTGGTAGTTGTAGTTTAATCCCATTTTTCCTTTTTTATCATTCATGTGACGTGATTCAGGATCTACAATACCAATACTGTTTTCACCATCAATATTATCAATCATTTTTTGCAAACGTTTAATGGTCTTTTTTGTTCTCTTTTCTGTTAAAACAGCATATTTTAATAATTCCATTCCACGTGGGTTTAAAATAGCATATAATGTAGATAATATGTCTGATAATTCTTCTGCATACATGTAATTGTCATAAAAATAATTTCTAAGCATTTCCCAAACATTACTTTCACCATTTAAATAATCACCATAATGTTTTTTAATGAAATTATCCAAATATACTACCTGTGCGGGATACATCTTTTTGTGATTGTTACAATAAGCTTTAACAAACGTTCCATCCCAATAGATTTTCTCGCCACTTATTAAACCCAAATTAAGACTAAATTTTTTAATAAATAAATCAAATGAATCCACTAAATCTTTATATTTCAATGAAAAAGAAGCTATAGTTGATTTGCTAGGTTTAGTGGAATCCAATACATAATTCACTGTTTCGATATTGTGTTTCCATAGATTTTCCATTTCACTATAACTTCCAATACCATGATAATGTGCCCATGCAGTAAAAGGCAACATTTTATTCACATCATAAGTCTTATCTGGTCCGGGATGAACTTCATTTTCAAACTCGAACAATTCACTATTTAATTCTTTAAAAATCAAATACATGTATTTTATTGTAAAAATTTCATGCTCTTTATTAAAATTAGCACCAGGAACATTTAAAATAAAATGTGATTGAACAGAACCATCGTCTGCATACGATTTTAATTGATTCATTGTTTTTAAATAATCTTCATTATTTATATATCCCCGCTCTTTGAGATAGTCTAACAACTGTCTGTTTTCATAACAATCTATAATTTCTATAATATTTTTTTACCTCTTATTCATTTTTATTAAAAAAAATTCAACTTATTACAAAACAAAAAAGTATACATTATAATATATTAATTATATAATTATACAATTTTACATGTTTCGTTGCATCCCATTTTTCTATAAGTCCATGAAAAATATTAAATGGACCACAACATTAACTATAATTTTAATTGAAAATATGGTTCATAATTCAAAGGAATATTGCAAGTATATTGAATTTAATTAATCACTTATTCGATTAAATAAGTTAGTCTAAAACAGTCCATTTTATGGACTTTTGTTTATATCCATTAATTTCAAAACCAAACCAAATTATCTATTTTAAAAAATAAATGATTTTGATTTCATGAAATTTGCATGTCAAAAATGAGCAGATATACAAAGCCATATTTTAATTAAAAATAAATCACATAATTTTAATAGATTAACAATGATTATTAAGAATAATTTATAGGAAATTTAATTTAATCAAATGAAAAATAACGACTCATAAAAAAATAACAGTCCATAGGACTAAATATAATCAATAAGTATTCTTAATTTTCTTTTTATTTACCAATTCTTTCTGGAACAAATCAACTAAATCACGCTTGCTTGAAGTCAAAGATATGTCAAAAAATTCCGAATAACTTTTGTTGGAAAAACTAATATTCTCACCAAACATCTTCTCTAATGCAGATATTTGACGATCATTTAATTTCAAACCATTAAACTTAACATGCTTGCCCTTGTGTTTAGGAAGTATCAGCTTGTCGTTAGGTCCTCTAAGAATGACATGGAAATAGTGGTCGTCTATAAATTCCTGCCCCGGCAATAAATTCATCCATCTCAAGTCCATCATGATAATTTAGCAATGAATTATATTAAAAATACAATTAAATAAAAGCCAATCTTTACAATGAAACTATAGAATTATTAATCGATTCTTAAATTAAAAAGTCCATCAAAAAGTCCATCAAAAATCTGTGAAGTCCATCATTTTTAATAATCCGGTGCTGAGAATAGGGCTTTCTTATTGACTATGCTCTTTTTGACCAAATTAAGTTCAAGCAATTTTCTAAAGTCCCTTTCAGCAGTAGGTTTTGATGTATTAAACATCTTAATATGATCATCATAAGTCATAGACACATTATTATTTGTTATTCTGGTTAAAATATCAATTTGGCGACGATTTAAACCCAAATCTTTTAAATTAATAACATTTCCACTATTCTCCGGAATAGTTATTTTTTCACCATTCCCTTTAAACACGACTTTGAATGAATCATTTCCTTCACTGAATTCCGGTTCATCCAGTCCGAATTTCACCATCTCATCAGTCATTTGTGAAATTCCACGGCCAATGTGTTCCATGTAATTGGTTTTATAGAATATGTCGCATATCCGCTCGTTTCTATGGCCTATACCCTCATCCTTTTTAATGTCTTCGATTGTTAATGGGTATTTTAGTTTTCCAGGACTTATTATTTCAATGCGGTCATCGAAGATGTAGAATTCAATGAAGCTTGATGATCTTTCGTAGTTTCTGTGGGCAAGGGCGTTGATGAAACCTTCACGAACTGCTTTTATTGGGTATTCATCTACGTTGATGCGGTTCATGCCTTCAATAATGAATCCTGAAGCGGTGTTTCTTTTGAAGAATTTTTCAAATTCCCTGATTCCAACAAGAAGTGTGCCTTTGAAATCCATTCTGTCGATTGCATCGAATTTTGTTATTCCGTTGAATCTCACCATCTTGATTTCATGTGATAGGAATTCATTGACATCACGGGCAAAAAACAATGCTCCAGCATTGTTTAAATGAAAAGTGCCATTAACTATTTCACCTGCTCCTATCCTTTCGAGGGGATATGATTTATCCTCCATATCTTTCAGTTTAGTGTATGAGTCATCATCTTTTAACAAGTCAAAAAACAAATCATATGCCTCGCCGTCAACATCGCCGATTGAAGAGTTTAAGATGAGCTTTTTGTCGAAGTTGTCCTTTTCCTTCTGTCCTTTTTCAATGTATTTCACCAGACTTTCTTTGATTTCTTCAATTAAATCCTCATTAGTGTCAAAAAAGGAGTATTTATTGTCATCTTGAATTTTTGCGATGAATTTTTCAGAACCTGCATCCCTTACATCTGCGTTTTTGATATAGAAAAATGAATCTGGATTGGATGCGTGGAACTCATCATATTCCTCTTCGGTTGCAGACAGACCGTTATCCTTGATGGTGCCATAATCAGAACCTATAAGACCAATGTAGATGTCGGATTTTCGGACTTCTTCAAAATATGTTGTCTCGGCAGATAATCCAAAAGAAGGCGATTTTTCAAAAAGGAATACTTTGAAAAATGATTTTAAAAAGTAATCCTCTTCAAATTCTTTCTTGATGAACAGACGTTCTTTTTCAAATTCCATCTGATTACTACTTATAAAGACTTTAAACATGTTTTACCTCCATATTTTAATTAAAAAAATAAATTCTATACGATTAAAACTTACTATCTAAATATATTCCTTATCAAATATAAAATTAACCATTAGAAAAATTGTATATTTTCAAAAAGAAATCAATATTGTCCTAATAATATAATTATGTTAAAGGCCAACTAATCTCCCATATGATTAATGATGAAACATTGAATACAAAAACCAACGAGAAATGAAAGCAATTTTTAATTTTGATTCAACACCACACAAATATGTTATAATATTCAACATGGTCATTATGCAAAAGATTAATTAAGAATATAAAAAATAAATAACATGAAAAAAGATTTCAAAGATGCGATAAGTATCAGATAATTTGAAAGCTACTAATTATATAGTATATAACTATTTGCAGTTAATTCGTTTTTTAATTAGTATGAAATCTGTTAAATAAGTATTAATGGTTGATAATATTTATATCCTATTTAAACGAATATAACGTTGTTTTAATTCAAGGGTGATGGGTGTAAAATGTTCATCTCAATGTTTACGATGCGTTTTATTTGATTTCACAGCAAACTGTTAATTTAATTGAATGTTGTGTTATTATTTTTGGTGTTTATTGAGATGATTTTTATTAAACTGACTGTAATGTTGATTATTCTGGGGTCAGTGTTTTTGCTTTTTTCGTGATTCAGCCGGAGGTAAATTTTCAAGTGTAAAAATTAGGAGGTGTAAATGGAGTATTTTTATATAAATCACGATTATTATTAATAGTATATAATAATATTTTTTATATTAGTTTATTTATTGTTTTTGATTAGTTTTAATCATTGATTTATAATTTGAAGCCTTTTTTAAAAATTTTTTGATCGATATGAAGACAAATTAACATTGAAATATTGGATAACTCTGGACATTCCCTAGTAAACCCTACAAAAGAATGAAGTGAATATTATGAGTTGTATTATAGGCATCATATGATGCACTTGAGAGTTATTATGAGGACACAATATATTTTGTTAGAAGTTAAAAATACCCATAATTTCATATATTAGATGAAATTAAAAAATAATAACGAGAAAGGAGGAATTGTAGGAAACTTCCAGTTTGTGGAACTGTAAAACCGTCAAAAACCTTTCTCAAATCCAACATTCATATAAACTTAAATAAATTAAAGTTAACACTTAAGGAGCATTATAAGGCTTATGGTAAGTCTTATAAAGTCAAGCAGGAATAAAACCCACTCAACAGTCACCATGCTGAACTCACCTCCATTCGTAAGGATTAATAATGGAAGTGAATAATCTATATTAAAAATTATTGCACAAATTTCCTAGATGTAATATATAACAAAAAGAAGCATATAATGATTAAGAATTTAAAATTAAAATTGTATAAATGTTAAAATTATAAAAAAAGAATTATTAAAAGAGTTTAAATGGTTTATGATATCCACATAAACCAACCACAAATTTTAGACCGTTTTCACTATTAAAAATAAGAACTATTAATTTCCTTACGAATAAAGATATTATTATTTCCAAAATGGCAGAAGATAAGTATCTTTGCTAATTAGGTATTTATTGTATGTAAGTACTTAAAAGTTTGGTTTAAAGTTTATTAAAAATTTTCTAGTCATAATTAACACTCATTATTCTTTAATAGGTTTTTCTATTAATATTTATACAAAATAAATAATATAACTTAATGCAAATTCTATGATTAAAGAAGATTTTGATGACAATATGGAAAATTTTGAAAAATATGGACAACATTCTTTAGGAAATCGAAATCATACCGAAATCTGAAATTATAAAAATGTCTGAAACATTGATTAAACTCACCAGATTGAAAAGAATTCTCTCATCCGAACAAGTTACAGTAGATGGTGATGTTAAACATACTGTATTATCCCTTAAAAAAAAAGGAATAGAAAAAATTTATTAATGATGATGAACACGATAAAAACACTAATCTTAAGGTGAAAAATGTTGTTAAGAGAACCAATACCAAGAATTAAATGTTATGATTTTAGTTTAACTGAAGAAGAGAGAAGAAGTAAGGAGAAAAAAATACTTATCTCCAACAATGAAAAAATTTGAAGACCTGAAACATACTATCAAAAAGACGAAAAAGAATAGGATACCCATGAAACCACGATTACAACCTCCCTAGAAAAAAATTCTACTGAAAACAGTGAACTATTTATTTTTCACAATATTTTCAGACATCACCAAAAAATACCCGAAAAAACAAAAACTTTAAATGTAATGATAAAAATATATATAATTGTTAGATGCCGGGGTGGCTCAGCTGGTTAGAGCGCACGGCTCATAGGGTAATAAAGCAGTGCTCTAGCTTATTCCTGGGATACC
>CACYBU010000228.1 GCA_902772665.1 uncultured Methanobrevibacter sp.
AAGTTCTCCTGCTTTAAAACTTCCATCTACATTAACACCACAGTCAATAACAGTAGCACCATTATCTAAAGTTGCAACAGCGATGTTCAATTCATCTGCTTTTTCAATCATTACATCTACGGTCTTTTTAGCTTCTACGTTTACACTTACCATAGTTTAACCTCTATAACTATTAACTTAAATCACTTTAAGTCACTGGGTAAAATTTTATCATTATTATTATTTAAGTTTGACTAAACGAATTTGAAAAAAATTATTTACATTCAATGAGGTTTCTTTGATTAATCAATGAAGTTTTAAAATCATATTTGAGTTAAAATCAAGTAATTTTTGTCTTTAAAATGGAGTATTTCATAGATTAATCTCCATTTTCATCATTGGAAAAACAGTACTTTTGCTGATTGAAATATGTGAACCAATAGGGATTTTAAAAAAATGGAATAAGGAAAATTAAATTCCTTATCTTTTAACTTTAATTTTAACTGTTTTTGATACCGTTTTATAATTTGTATTTCCCTTAAAGGAGATTTTAGCTCTGAAATATCCTTTTTTGTTTAATTTAACCTTAAATGTGGCAACACCTTTTTTATTGGTTTTAGCTGTGTATTTTTTACCTTTGACTTTTAAAGTCAGTTTAGTGTTTTTCATCACATGCCCCAAATTGTCCTTAAGGGTTGCTTTGAACTTTTTATTTTTTGTTTTCAACTTAAAAGTTTTTAATCTTGCGGTTAATTTAGGTTTTGCCTTATTTACTATTATTTTGACATTGCCTGCTGATTTGGTATAATAATCATCACCATTGAATTCAATTTCTGCAGTGTATGAGTTTGCAGGTAGATTTATTGACATTACTGCCTGCCCATTATTGTCTGTAACTGCATCAAATGTTTTTTTATCTATTTTAATATAGATTTTCTTTGAAGATAACGCATTGCCCCCAGCATCCTTTAATGTTATAATCAGATTTTCGGCAACATTATAAACAGTATTTATCTGTGCAGCAGTTAAAACAGTACCTGACCTGGTTACAGTGACTATGGCATTTGTGGATGAATTTTCAATCTCATCATCTCCTTCAAAATCAATATATGCAGTGTACCTGCCCGGATTCAGGTTTATAGGTATGGCAACCTGACCATTTGAATCTGTGATTTTAGTGATATTTTGATTGTCAAGTCGGATATTTATTTTTTTACCTGACAACTTGCTTCCGAAATAATCACTTAGAGAAACAATTAACTTACCTCCTGAATTATAATATGCAGTTACATTTTCTGCGGTTAGTATTGACATTCGCTTGAATGTCATGTTGCTTTCAACTTCGGATTCCACATAGTTTTCATCACCTTCAAATGAAATTTTTAAACTGCAGTTACTCTTATCAACTTCAAAAAATACAACGGTCTGCCCGGAACTGTTTGTGATTCCGGTGTAATTATTCCCGTTTATGATTATCCTGAGAGTTTTATTGGATAAAGGATTGCCTTTAATATCTTCCAGTGAAGCAATCATATGTCCTGTTTTGGTTACATATATAACTACATTACTGAATGACAGCCGGGTCTGCAATCGGAATATGGTGAAATTAAAGGTACCGTTATCTGCTACATTAAACAGATTATCGTCAACCATCCTTAAATTAGCAGAATAATTACCTGCCGGTAAATCAACCTTAAATTTGACAAATCCGTTTTCATCTGATGTCAGGTTAGTATCATTGCCTTTGAAGTTAATTATAACATTTCTTTTAGCCAAACTCAGATTGTTGTTGAGATTAACCAAATCAAGAAGGACATAATTATCTCCCCCGTAGAAAAGATTTCCACTACAGTCCTCTAAAAATAGAAATGCCCTAACTATTTCCACATCAGCATTTCGGGACAGTTCATTATAAGTATTATCACCTTTGAATGTGATATTGAAAGTGTAATTGCCCGGAATCAATCCCAAATCAAATGATGCCTGACCGGTTTCGTTGGTTGTTTGATTGTATTCAGTTGCATTGAAATTAAGAAATAGTGTTTTATTTGTTAAAATATTGCCGCAAACATCTTTTAAAGTTACAATCAATGAATCCCCATAAAACAGAGAAAGGTCATCGACATTCAAATCAACATCCACATTATTGACACTGATTTTGGAATCAGCAAAAGAAGACAAATAACCTTCATCCCCTGAAAATCTGATATTTGCAGTGTAATTGCCTCCGGATAGATTAACTGTAAAAATTACCTGACCGTTGTCATCAGTGGTTTTATTGTAGTTTTTACCATCCACATTAATGACAAGCTCTTTACCAGACAGAACATTACCGTTAACGTCTTTTAGGACAATTGTTAAGTTATCTCCATAATCACATGTCAAATCTGATACATTAATGTTTGTTTTAACACCGGCATTAACCGTGAATGTGTTTAAATAGATATCTTCAATCCATTCTCCACCGGCATAATAGCTATTATCACAGAAAACTTTAATGGTATGATAACCGGCAGTTAAAAATGTAATTGTCTTTTTAACTTCACCTGATTCAAACATCAGAAATTCCACATCACCAGCGTCAACACTGACTTGGGCGAAAGTGAAATCAACATCAGGAGCATTGATTGTGATATTGAACGGAGATCCCACTTCAACTTCATCAGAGACATCAACATTAATATTTTCACTGTTTTTGACTACATAAACCTCTTTAATTAAAGGATAATCTCCTCCGGGATATATGAATTCCAGATAATATTTATTCAAACCCACAGATGAACCTGATAATGAAACCTTAGAAAGACCCTGAACTATTGAATTTGAAGCCAGTAAAACGCCTTTAGTCCCGTTATTATAATCATATACATTGAAATTGCCGTTAACCCAATCATGTGTAATCATAGATATGTTAAATTCTTCATCAATGCTCACATAATCTGGAGCGGTTATGCTTGGAACAACTGTACAGTTTACATCCGCTGTCAGTGTGCCAAAATCATCACCGACATATGTGAACGTAAGTGTATTTACTCCCAAATGGTTTAGATTCCATGCATAGATATAATAAGAAGCCTGTCCTTTAGAAAATTTAATTTTTTCACCGTTGACATTATTGTAACTTACTGTTAATGTGCCATTTGCCTCACGGGGCAAATAGATATGGGCAATATTATCAGCAGGCAGATTTACAGTATATAAATCCAGATAAACTTCAATTTTAGGATTCACAGTAGGCTCAAATTCCGCCACTACAACATTTTCATCCCTTAACATTTTAGTTAATCCGTTCTGTGTGAAATTAATCTGAATTCTATAAGTTCCATAGCTTTCAATCAGATCGGATGCTGATAAGTATCTTGATTTATTGCTACATCCTGTGATTTCTTCAAATTGACCGTCAGTTACGTTATAACTAATCTTTCGGGTGCCGTTAACATAAATTTCCAAAACCCCATTTGTTTGATGATTTGAATCAATTGCGATGAAACTTAAAACTGTCCAGTATTCCTCTTCACAGTAATACGGATTTTGCATCCAGATATCAAAATCCTCCTTTTCTTTGAGAGTAACCAATGTGTCTATTAGTGTGGTGTCGTTGAATCTGATTTTAATATTGTATGAACCCGTGTTTTCAATACCTATATCCTTTGGATATAGATATTTATAGGATTTATTATATGTTCCTCCGTTTCCATCGTCTTCAACTGAAAAATAGCCATTTGTAATGTTGAAACTCGCCTTTTCTGTATCATCAACCGATACTTTGAAAGTTCCATTTTTTTGTGAGTTGGATGAAATATAAATAAGCTCATTTGAATCCCATTCATTTAAATCCTGTGAGTAATTTTCATTAACTGTCAGGTAGAAATCATCATCCCAAAAATACCCTTCGCTCAAAACATCACTCAGATCCGTCTCATTTTGAAGTGTAATCTGGTCATTTTGAGTTGAATTCTGTGATGCGCTTGCACAGCCAATTGTTAAAATGGCCAGCATAATAATACTTGTCAATAAAAGTTTTTTGAATTTCAAAATAACAACCTCCACAATGTTATATATTTCTAATACAATTAAGATTTTTATTGTTACTTGTTAAATAAGTTAAGTAAAGTTTTTTCTTTAATCATAACAGATTAACCCATGAAATTCACACCATTTTTATTCCGTTTATAAACCTCATTTTAAAGTTATATTATACCATATTTCATATTGAAAGAATTTAAGCTAATAAAACAATTAGAATATAAAACTAAGACTTATTAGAGTATTACAGATAAATTTTATTAATTAGCTAAAAATATACATCTGTAATTTTAGATTATACCCTCTGAATTTAACATCTGATTTTTTAATACCTTCGAATTTCATAGCTGACCGTTAAAATCTCCGTTTTAGAAATTAAAAAATTTACAGTAATACCAGATAAAATTAAACTAATAATAATGAAGTTAATTTTTTATCATATGAAAACTGATATTAAATTGATATATTTTATAATATTTTAGATTTACAAATCAAATTAATTGAAAAATGTTTAATTTGTTATATCAACACATTTTTATTAAAAAATCATGTTTGGATTAACTATAAATAAGAAAAATTATGAATAATGTAAAAAAAATTTTACTATAAAGTATTCACTTTATATAATATATTTATAGTATTGTGAAACAATATATTATTATATAACTGATAAACTTTCAACAAGGGATGACAATGAACGAAAACGAAAACCATATGATGACACATGTTGCGGATGCCCCTTTTGATGCATATAAAGGTTCAGAACCGTACATTTTTATAAGTTACTCACATAAAGATGCCGAATTAGTATTTCCCGAACTCATTAGATTTCGTGAGCAGGGATTTAATGTATGGTACGACCAAGGCATAGGGGTTGGAGAAGAATGGGCACTGTCCGTTGAAGAATCACTAATGAACTGTGCATTATTCGTTATCTTTATTTCAGAAAACTCAGTTGAATCCGTGAATGTTAGAAATGAAATTAATATGGCGCTTAATGAAAATATCCCTTTTGTTGCAATTTATTTGGAAGATGCCGAATTAAAATACGGACTTAAATTGCGTATAGGTTCCATTCAGGGAATCCTTAAATATTCAATGCATGAAAACGATTACATTTCAAACTACCTCAATGCATTTAAAAGAAACGGAATTAATATCATATCCAAACCTAAGGAAAGTTATGTGTATGTCAGTTACGACGAAAAAGACGAAACTTCTGTACTTAATGAATTAAAACGATTCAAAAGTCAAAATTTAAATGTGAAAACATGTGATTTAACCTGTGAAATAACAAAGAAAACCGTGGAAGACATACAGAACTGTTCCCTTTTTATAGTTTTCATATCTCCGAATTCAGTTAACTCAACAAGGGTGAGAGATGAAATATTTTATGCCCTTTCAGAAAACATTCCATTTATCGCAATTCACTTGGAGCCTACAAATATAACCGGAGTGATTAAGTTAAAACTGGAATCCAAACCGTCCCTTTTAAAATATGAAATAGCAAAACAGGAATACATTGAGTCATGCAGTGAAATTTTTAAAAATTACGGATTTAAAATAATCGAACCAGAATTATCGCAACTTAATTTTAACGATTTGGATAATCTAATTCATAACGGTGAAAAACTAATAAACATTGAATCCGACTTTAAATTAGACAATACCAAAGACACCGATTATAAGGAAGGAATAAATATTAATATTGATGATTTAGTGATTGACGGAAACAACAAGACAATTGACGCCAGTGAATTTTCACGTATTTTCAAAATTACCGGAAAAAACATTACCATTAAAAATCTCAAGTTAATTAACGGCCATTCAGTTAATCCAAATGGTAAAAAACATGAAAACGGAGGTGGAGCCATTTATATTGAAGAAAATGCCTCCCTGAATCTTGTAAAATGCCATTTCCTGCACAATTATTCCGAAAGTGACGGCGGAGCAGTATACAATAAAGGAGAATTAACAAGTGTTAAACAATGTAAATTTGAAAATAATGCATGCAGAACATCTGGAGGAGCACTAGCCAACTTTAAACTTGCAAATATTATTAAAACAAACTTCAAAAGTAATGAATCATTAAACGGAGGTACAATATATAATTTCTATGATTCAAAACTAAAATTAAGAAACTGTAAATTAAAAGAAAACAAAAGTTTAAAATTTGCCGGCGGAATTTATAATTACGGTAACATGAAAATTGAAGAATGCACTTTCCGATCAAACAGTTCAGATGCAGTAGGTGGAGCCATTCTAAATTACGGATCAGGCGAAATACTCACAACAACATTCAGAGACAACACATCAACATTTGGCGGTGCAATATTTAATATGACTCTCAAAAAACTAATGACATATTCCTTTGATTCATATATCTCTGAAAATGAGGAAGGATCAATAAAATTCATTGAATGTAATTTTACCTCAAATACTGCCAATAAACTGGGTGGAGCAATATGCAATTTAAGCAAATGCAGACTTGAAGAATGTGATTTCGGAAACAATTTAGCAAAAGACAAAAGCCACATTATCAGTAACGGATCTGAAGGCATCTTTGCAAGTAGCAGTGATTTGGCCTTGACAAAACAGTACCTGGCAAGCATTGATATTTCCTATTCAACCATTAAGATTAAACCGGAAATTTATGACAATGCCATTTATAATCAGCAAAACTGCTTGCTTAAAGTATCAAACGACACTACAATAAATCAAAAACATCCAAGTCCCGCCAGTAGAATATTTTTAAACAATGGAGAAATTGACTTTTATGACGAGGGGTTATAAACTATGAATTTTACTAATTCCGTGTATTTAATTTGGGAAATAAGTTTAGCTGAAACAGTAATGTCCCAGCACGAATTTATTGAACCCGAACACTTTATGATAGGAATCTGCAGTCTTGACAAACTATCACAGCTACTGGATTCCAATCAGATAAGTCTTGAATCAACCACATATAAATTAATTGAAAGAGAACAGATTGAAATTGAAAGCATTTTTTCAAAACTGAACATTTCAATGACTTCCTTTAGAAGACTGTTAAGAATGAATATTACTAAAGGAACCTGTGAGGAATATGGAAATGTTGTTCACAGAAGTGAGCATACAAAGAAATTGTTCGATAAGGCTGCGAAACTTGCTCTTGAAGAAGGTCTTGATGAATTCAGAGCAGTGCATTTATTGGAGGTTATTTTAAAAGAGGATATTGATTGCATTAACCAGACACTGGTTCACTTCAAAGTCAGTGGTGATGAAATTTTAGATGTATTAAAGGAACAGGACTTTGAAGATCTGCCAAATCCAAATTCCGTTTTAGAGCGATACGGTACCAACATGACAAAACTGGCCAGGGAAGGCAAACTGGATCAGGTTATTGGAATGGATGAAGAATTACTGCAGTTAGCCAGAACATTGAATAAACGTGAAAAAAATAATGCTTTAATTATTGGAGAAGCCGGTGTCGGTAAATCCACACTGGTCAGGAAACTGGCCATTGAAATTGCCAACGGAACACTTGGAGATAATCTTAACCATAAAGTGATTATTGAAATCAACATGGGTTCCCTTGTCGCTGGTACCAAATACCGAGGAGAATTTGAAGAAAAAATCAGTGCCCTGCTTTCCGAAGCAAAAGAAAATCCAAACCTTATTTTATTCATCGATGAAGCTCATACCATAATCGGTACCGGAAGTTCCGGAAGCCTTGATGCTTCAAATATGATTAAGTCCGCACTGGCAAATGGTGAACTATCAATTATAGGTGCTACAACACTGGAAGAATATACAATGTATTTTGAAAAAGAATCTGCTTTTGCAAGAAGATTCCAACCTATTGTTGTACATGAACCTTCCCCTGAAACCGTTATTTTCATATTGACAAACCTAAGGGAAAAATATGAAAAATTCCATCATGTGAAAATATCAGATGAGGCAATTGAAGCAGCAGTAATGCTGTCTGTCAGATACATTGTTGACAGGAACCTGCCGGATAAGGCACTGGACGTGATTGACGAGGCATGTTCACGTAAAGTAATACCGAAACTTAATTTGGGCGAAGAAATTAACGTTGATACCTATGTAACCGAACATGACGTTAAAGCGGTTATTTCAGACTGGAGATCCATACCTGTAATCGACTACAGTTTTGCCGTTAATAAACTGGAGAATATGGAAGCATTCCTAAACAGTCATATTGTCGGCCAAGAAGAAGCAATGCATGATATTTCCAACAGAATGAAAAAAGCACTTGTAGGCATTCAGGATATTGACAGACCGCTTGCAGTATTTATGTTTTTAGGTCCAAGAGGCGTTGGAAAAACCTATGCGACAACAGTTTTATCCGAGTTTCTCTTTGACGGTTCAAGGTCATATACACGAATGGACATGTCCGAATACAGTGAAAGTTATTCCATTTCAAAATTAATCGGACCTCCTCCAGGTTACAAAGGCAATGACGAAGGTGGATTTTTAACAAATTCAATTAAAAACAATCCATATTCAATTATATTAATCGAAAATATTGAAAAGGCACATCCTCAGGTTGTGGATGTCTTACTGCAATTATTCAGCACAGGTAAAATTGTTGATTCCAAAAACAATTTAATCAATGCCAGAAACTGTGTTTTCATTATAACCTCCAGTTTCATGCATAAAACCGAAGACAACGGTGTGATTTACGGTGCAACCAATGAAAACAAGCAGCAAACACTCGCTCAACTAACACAATTCTTCAGACCTGACCTGCTGGATGTTGTGGACGATATAGTTCTGTTTAAAGAATTGGATGAAAAGGACTTTGAAGTTTTAGTTAAAAATTCACTTGAAAAATTAAGCAATCATATTTTTGCCGAAAAGAACATACTGATTTCTTTTGATGATAATGTAACTCATTTATTGGCTAAAAAAGGATACAGTAAAGAGCATGGCGTGAAATATCTTGACAAATTCATAGAAAAAATGGTGGAGTTCCCACTGGCCGATTTAATCCTTGAAAGGAAAGTGACACCTGGAGATTCCGTTGAAATTACAGTATCTAAAAACAAACTAAAATTCAAGGTTAATTAAGTAATTTATTAAATAAACGTGGTAGAATGTCTGATGAAAAAGAAACAATATTAAAAATTGGCTCTACTCTCAACAGAAAATATAAAGTCGAGAAATATTTGGGAGGAGGAGCTTTCGGAGAAGTTTATCGTGTGAAGAATACTTTTCTTAAAAAAAGATTTGCGATAAAGGTTTTTAAAATTTCTCTTGATGTAAAGGGTAATGAAACAACCGTACAGGAGATGCTGGACGAAGCTGTGCTTCTTGCGAAATTCGATCACAGAAACATAGTTAAAGTTCATGATGCAGACACTTTTATAGGTGATGACAATCAGGAACACGTGTTTTTTGTAATGGATTTCGTTCCTGGTGGAGATTTAGATGATTACTGGAAATCATTCGGTGCTAAATTTGTCCCACTTGACAATGTGATTGACATTATTAAGCAAATTTGTCTGGGTCTTAATGTACTGCATTCAGAGCATCCTCCAATGATTCACAGAGATATCAAACCTCAAAACATCATGATTGGATATGATGACCATGGTGTTGTTGCAAAATTAACCGACTTTGGACTTGTTAAAACTGTTAATCCGTCAACATTATATGCAAGTGCAAAAGGAACACTGGCATTTAAGGCACCGGAATACCTGGAGGAAATTGACAATACCTCAACAGACATATTTGCTTTGGGAGTTACATTTTACATGCTTTTAACAGACAGGTTGCCTTATCCTATTGACAGTGATTTTGATGTGATGACTGGAAACTGGCTTAAACAGACCCCCAAACCATTAAATTATCACAATCCACTTATTCATGATGAAGAACTGGAAAACATTGTTTTTACAGCAATTTCCACTGACCCTGAAAAAAGATATCAGAATGCAAAGGAATTGCTTGATGCAATTGAAAGCTGGGAAAAATCCGAAAAACCTGAAGATAGAAAACCGGTTGCGTCGCCGATTGTAGAAGTTGAGAAAAAAGAAGAAAAAATATCCAATAAAGAAGTGGCAGAACCTCAAGTTACCAAATCACAAGCGGAAAAACAAGTAAAAGATGCAAAAAATCTTGCTAAAGACCCGCAAAATTTTATGTATGCATCAGATGCATTTGAAGAGGCATTTAAACATAACAATGACGTCAGAGAGGAACATCAGGAAAATCTTGAAATATTGAATTCCTCAAATCCTCCTGAAAAACTGGTTGATGAAGCTTTGAATGCAGTTGATAAACTTTTAGATTATGAAAAAGGAGTTGATTACCTAGAACAGGCGTTTGCACAGAAATCAGAATACAAACAACAGTACGGTTCCAAACTGAAATTATGGAAATGTTTCCTGATAATAAAAAACCCAAGCACCATTGATGAAGGAATTGATAAACTTAGACAACTAACAACTGAAGATAATTTAATTAACAAAGATTATTCATTCACTCTTGATATTTTATCCTCAAAGGATGCTCATAAACTAGAAATTGAAGCAAAAAAATATCTTGAAATGAATGATACTGAAAAAGCAAGTATATTAATTGAATTAGCCATGTTAATGGACGAAAATATTAAAAACAAATACCGATTCCAACTAAGAAGCTGGAAAAAGGGTATAATTAATTAAGGGAGTGAATACAAATGGATGAAATCACTAAAGAAATATTTGAACACAATGGGTTTAGAATTTTTAATCTACCCATAACAGCATCCCCAAACAAAGTAAGAAAGGAATTTAACAAAGTAGAATCTATGAAGAATCTAAATGAATTAGGTTCAAGAGAAAGTTTAGACGTGTATCCTAATCTTGCATTTCCGGTTACACCTAAACCAAACTTTTTAAATTATCAGGATGCAAAAAACCGACTGGCACAGCCAAGATCCCGTTTTATTGATGAAATATTCTGGTTCTGGCCTGAAGACTTGGACAACAATACTGACGAAACCCTTATGGCTATTAAAAAAGGAGATGCAAACGGTGCATTATCAATATGGAAATCATCCAGTGCCGATAATGTCAAACACAATCTCGCAGTATATAATCATGTGCTTGCTATTGATAATGAACTTGCAGGTAATACCTCCGAAAGTAAAACCTACTGGAAGGAAGCACTGAACTACTGGCATGAGACACTGAATTTCAGCAACTTCAAAAGTCTTGCAATAAAAAGAGTCCAGCAACTTAATGACCCTACAATAAGAGAAGACTACGTTAATGAAATATTCAGCGAACTGCCTGAGGCAATACTGTCAATCAACACAAACCTTGCAATGGAATACTACAATAAAAACGATACCTATAATTTCAATACACAGTTGAACATTGTTAAGGAATCCAGTTTTGACAAGGTAACAAAGGATAGTGCAATGAAAAACATTTTCGACACATTATATGAACCTCTCTCTGAAAAGTATGAGGACTTCAATAAGAGAGTAGACGATGATGAGTTTGAAAAAGTATCCGACATTCCTAAACTTGAAGCATTTCTGGATGAAGTCAAAGGCGACTTAAACCTCCTAAAACAGCACTTTTCAGATAACTACCAATACCAGTTATTAAGTGACAATATCGCACTGGCAATTAAAAGAGGTTATGTAGGTTTAATCAATAAAGTTCAGGAAAATGACGTTACTTCTGTTTTTTCAATTGATTTCAATAAACTTGAAAAAACATTCAATGAGCTCGAAGACATGGCTTACACACAAAAGGTCAAAACAGAAATTAAGAACAATCTTGAACAGTTAATAGACCTTGCAAATACTATAAAAGAAATTCAGTCAAACAATAATGGTGCAATACCTATTATTCCAGGCGATGGTGGTGGATCCAGTGAAGAAAACAGAATTCTTGCAAAAATTGCAGGATTTGCCGAAGGTATGGAAAACAAAAGTACTAGTGAAGTTAAACGATATGCAAGGGAAGTTGAAAGTGATTTATCCAACCTTTCATCATCCAATAAGAGTGATATGTCAAACCTGTTTGCATTGTCCCTTAACGCTTATGTAAACTCAACAGCTAATACTTTTGAGAAAAATCCTTCCAAGTTAATTGCTTCACTAAATGATTTGATTGATATTTTAAGAATCGCAAAAAGACATGCCACAAACAGTGAGACCAGAAGCCAGATTACTGAAACCCTTGACTTGTTAGAGAAACTACAAAAAAGCCTCAAAGGTTCTGGAAGCGGTTCAGTAGGTTATGGTGGAGGATCCGGCGGAGGTTCCGGAGGCGGTTCTGGAGCACGTACCTCTCTTGGATGCATCATCATGATAATCATACTCGTCGCAATCCTGTGGGCTCTTGGAATTATACACTTTTAAATAGGTGATTAAAATATTTTACAAAGATAGACAAGAAAAATTTCCCGAAGAATTTAGGATTGATTCATCTGACTGGGATTACCAGTCCATCTTGGACACCCTTAATGAAGAAGTTGAAACAGAGGAATCCGTGCCTATTGATGTTCTTAAAGAAATTATTCTACGTGTTTGGAGAGTGAATAACAGAACAAATTACTATAAAGACAACAACAATATAAAACGTGTTGAAAAAATGGTAAAAGCCAATGATGAATTTGATGACGATGAAATTACATACATCACCAAAGCACTGAAAAATTCATTAAAACCGATTAAATACATTAATAAGCAAAGTAAAGCCGCTTTAAATATATTTAATGAAAACGGTTTTGTAGTCAAAGACCATACCAATACAAAATATTATGACGGTATGGCTCTTGACGTTTTGGCTTTTGAGACAAGTGAAGAAATTGAAGAGAGCACCATTACAGAAACAAGGAAACCATCAATCTTTTACAATGATGAGTTGATATTGAATGGTGAAGTTATTGTAACTGCTCCCAAAAATGATGACAATTAAAAAAAGGTGATTTAATGGTAGAAGAAAACACAGGAACTATTGATTATGGTATTGATTTAGGAACAACCACAAGTTCCATTGCCAAAGTAGACGGAAATGGAACCATTGTAATTCCTAATAAACTAGACAACAAAAACTTTGTAAGCTCAGCCGTATACATTAACAAGAAAGGTAAAAAGTTCATTGGAGATAAAGCTAAAAATAAAATAGCTACTGATCCTAAAAACGGTTTTGCAGAATTTAAATTAAAAATGGGTTCTGAACATGTATATGAATTTGAAGCAACCGGAACAAAAATGACCCCAATGGAATTATCCGCTGAAATTCTTCAAAACTTAAGACAAACCGTTAAAGAAAAATATCAAAAAGATTTGAAAGCAGCAGTAATCACAGTACCCGCAGATTTCAACGCCCCTCAAACAAAAGCCACAACAGAAGCAGCAAAACTAGCAGGTTTTGAAGAAGTGGTGTTACTGCAGGAACCTACCGCCGCAGCGATGGCATATGGATTTGACGCCTCAAGTGAAAATGAAATCTGGTTGATTTACGACTTTGGTGGAGGAACATTCGACGTTTCCATCATGAAAAAAGACAAAGAACAAATCGTAAACATCAACAATCAGGGAGACGGATATTTAGGAGGTAAACTCATAGACTGGGATATTGTAGACAAAATATTCGTTCCAGCCGTGATTGAAGATATTGGCGGTATGAATGACTTTAACCGTGCAAATAAAGAATACATTAAAGAATTCGCCAAACTGAAAAAAGCTGCAGAAAATGCAAAAACCGAACTATCCAATGACAGCACTACAGAAGTTGAAGTTGAAAACTTCACAATAACATCAGACGGAGAAATGCATGATTTTGAATATGACATGACTAGAGAAGAGTTAGATGAAATCATGAAACCGTATGTTGACCGTACCATCAACCACTGTAAAAAAGCTTTAGAAGAAGTAAATTTAACTTTCACAGATGTTACCAAAATCATCCTTGTCGGAGGTTCAACCCTAAGTCCGTACATCCATGAAAGATTAACAGAAGAATTTAACATTCCTCTTGAATACTCAATCGACCCTACAACAGTAGTTGCAAGAGGAGCGGCAATTTTTGCAGGACAAAAAGGATACACTCCAAAAGGAGGTGGAGGAGGACATACAGATGAGGTAACCATTGAAGTTAATTACGAAAAAATTGGTGATGACCCTGAATTTGACGTTTCAGGTAAAATCCACAATCCAAATGGAAGTCCTGAAGGATTCAGTGTTGAATTCGTCAACAACAAAACCAAATATGAATCAGGCAGAATTCCAGTTAATGCAAACGGAGTATTTATGGCATCTTTAGTTGCAGAAGATAAAGATGACATGAACACTTTTGAAATTAAAGTTTATGATGCAACAGGAAACCTTATAAAATTGTCTCCGGATTCAGTTAATACAATAAAATACAAAATCGGTGCAGGCCATTCAGGACATATCCTGTCACATACAATCGGATTCGGTAAATACGGGAACGAATTATATGTAATTGCCAAGAAAGGAACACCTCTGCCTTATGAATTTACAGGCACATTCAAAACCGCCAGTACAGTGCATGCCGGAAATGCATCTGAAAAAATCTTTTTACCTTTATATGAAGGAAACAGGATGAAGGCAGACAGAAACACTCTGATTGGTCATTTAACAATTACAGGTGCAGAAATCAGAACAGACCTGCCTGAAGGTTCAGAGGTTGAACTGACAGTCACTATCGACGAATCAATGAATTTCAAAGATGATTCAAGTGTATACATTGAATTTTTAGATGAAGACTTTGATAATTTCGTAATCGAATCTAAAAAAGAAGAACGTGACATTCTTCAAGAGAAATTCCAAAAACAAAAGGAACGCCATTCCAAGCTTCTTACCAATGCAATCGGTGTTAATGATCCGAGAATCCAGCAATATTTCGATAGAATCACCGATGAAAACATGATTGGAAATATTGAAACATTCCTGCAAGTTGGTGAAGCCGATGTTGATGCACTGGACAATGCAAGTAAAAGAATCAACGATTTAACCGATATTTTAGATCATGTTGAAGCAATTCTTGACAGTTTCCTGTCATGGGATAAAGCTAAAGAGGAAACAGATCAACTAATCAGGGACATTGAGCTAAACCTCGGAAAAGCAACACCTGAAATCAGATCATTCTTCGCTCAGCTAAAAGACATGTACAACAGTGCAGTGGAAACAAAAAATCTTACTGTATTGCTTGACATTAAAGACAAGTTAACTTACGTATTTGCTGAAATACATGAAAATGAAATTATCCAGTACATGTTCCTGGAGTTATCCACATCAGGAGATTTCCTAGATCAAGGTGCAGCTAATTCATTAATCCAACAGGGAAACGGCGCATTGGCAAGAGGAGATATGGAAGAACTTAAAAGAATAGTTGGACAATTACATAAAATTGAAAAACCAAAACAAAGAATTCCACCTGAACCGGGCGTAGCTCCAAAACCACGTGATGACAGATTAAAATAAGTGATTTGAATGGCTAATGAAAATGAAAATCCTTTGGATGACAGAATTACTTTTGAAATTGCTAAGGAATTGGCAGGCAAAGGTAATTATGAGGAGGCAATTGAATTATTGTCTCCACTAGTCCATTCTGAATTTTCAGTTGAAGCATTGAATCTTTTAGCTAAAATTCATGCACAAAGACAGGATTTTGAAAATGCTGAAAAATACTTTAATGATGTTTTAAAACATGACAAAAACAATCATGAAGCTTTAAGTGGATTGAAAAAATGTCAGGAATTAAAAAATTCAAAAGTTAAAACATATTTAAGCTTCAATAAATTAAAAGTATATTCAATTGTGACAATTCTAGCTCTTATCCTAATCGTTGGAGCAATAGGCATTGTATCATTCAGTTCAAATAATACCACTGCTCCTGCAGCACCTGTTGCCACTGTTTCAGGCAGTACTTCCAACTACATCAGTGGAATCGCCGATGCTAAAGCAGATTTGATAACAATCAGCTTCAAGGATAATGGAAATTCAGAAGGAATAATAACCGATTTGAATTATCTTAATTCAAGTGATTTGCCTATTGATATTGTTAAAGGCAATAGTGACATCAATGTTACTTCAAACCCTGCAGGGATAAATGAAATTTTATATATCCTGAACTATGATAATGTACTCATCAATTCAGTTACATTCAATTTATCCAAAGATAGCACAGATAAAGCTGCCGAGGAGGCAAACAACATTGCGATAGATAACGCTAAAGCAAACGGAACCAACACTGACGGAGCCGAAAATGTTGCATCCGAAGTTATTCCAAACACAATTACATATGAAGACGGAACATATCTCTCTTCACAGTACTACAATATCGAATCTATGATGAATCACGAAAACGGTGCGAATGTTAAAGTAATATCTGTATTAAAAATTTAATACAGATATCCAAATTTTTTTTAAAGTGTTGAAAATGGATGACAATACACGTTTAATAAAATTGCCCGATAAAGGTAGAGTTTTGATTTTTACCGATGTTCACGGCAATATCGAAGACTACAACAAATATCTGGACAAGTGGGATTCAAATGATCCCGACTGCCATATTGTCATAGCGGGAGACTTTATTCACAGCATATATAAACAGGACTATTCCATTGAGATTTTAGAGGATATCATTGAGAAATTTAAAAAATATGACAATTTTCATCCCCTTTTGGGAAATCATGAATGGAGCCATATTGCCAATACCAATTTATTTAAAGGAACCATTAATCAGAAAAAAGATTTTGAAGAAATGATTGTTGAAAAGAAAAGTTCCCTAGAGCCTTATTTATCAAACTACATTACTTTTTTTAAATCAATTCCTCTTTTCGTACAGACAGAAAACGGCATATTCATCTCCCATGCAGGTCCCTCCAAAAAAATAGAGACCTATGAGGATTACGAGTATGTTGTTGAGGATGACGATTATTATAATGAAATGATTTTTTCAGTTGTCTGGTCAAGACCTGAAAAAGACTACAGCGAGTGGGATGTTTCCAATTTTTTAGATATCGTCAAATCAAATGTTATGGTTGTTGGCCACACTGTCGTTGACGGATACCGTATCTTTGGAAAACAGATGATTCTCACTTCAAGCTTTGGAAGTAAAAAAAAGCTTTATTTAGATATTGACCTGGAAAACTCCATGAACGATATGAATGATTTAGTGGCTAACTTGAAGCCACTGGATGGTTGATTACACTAAAAATCCTGCACGCCATGTTGAATAATCAATCTCTTTTTGTTAATTTTAGATAGAGATACATTACATATTAAATATTTATCCATGGCTTAAGGTAGGTAAAAATGTCAAGTATCAGGCAATTATCTTAAACACACAGTCAAAAAGTCAGCAAATGTTAAAAAATAAGGATTTATTTTCGTTATTCTTTCTTATTTTTTTAATTAAACTATAACTCACGGATTTATTTCAGATTATCCATTATTTAATTATTTTCTAGGGAATTAATAGAATAATGTTAGTCAGATTTTTGCCCAATGCTCATTCTACCGTTAAGTGCATTGTATCTTCAAAGCTCTACCAAAAACAAATTGGCTTTGTAAAAAACAGATTTTAAATTAAATCCTGCCGTGATTTTAAAATAGATAAAATTTTAGTTTATTAATATGGTTTTTTAGTTTAAATATGAGTGTTGGCGAAAATTGATTATTGCCTCCTTTTTTTCTAATTCTTATTAATATATCTTCTTTTTAAATGGAATTTTGTTTGTTGCATTCATACTGATATTTCGAATTAATTCTACGGTTTCATATATGTCCCATCCTTTATTCTTCGTTATATTGTAAATACGAATTGCATTGTATGCTCCTGCAATCATAAACATTACACCTTGAATACTTTTAAGTCCTCTGAATGAAAATTCATCAAAATGATAAACTCTACGAAACGTACCATTTTGTGCTTCAACTGTTTTACTTCGCTGTTTATATTCTTTTTGACCCTTTGGTGTGTCCATAATTTTTTCCACTTCATAACATAACTCATGAACATATCTCTTTATTGTACGATGCTTTGCTTTAGTACATTTGGATTTAACAGGACATTTTTTGACATTTTTTGTGGTTTGAGTAGACAATTTTCTTTTTGTTAAATCCTCCTTTCTCAGGAGGAGCATCATATACTCCATCTGGAGTTAATTCATGTTTTTGGGGGCAAATATAAACATTTCGAATTTCATCAAAATAAAATTTATCCTTGGAATACGGTTCATCTTTATCTTTTTTATTTAATGCATTATTTTGTTCTCTTGTTGGTATTCTAGCACTTATATTGTGTTTTTTTCAGATAAAAAAATGTTTGAGATGGTTCCATAAATGGTATCTGCACTAACAATTGATGGTTTCATTTGAAGATTTTTCATCGATTGGTCGAGTAATGCAGGAATTTGATAGTGGTCTGTACAATATTGAACAACATTAATGCCACAAATTAATTTAGATTCAGTATCTGTGCATACTTGGACATTGTAGGCTAATTTTTCATATTTTTGACCTTTATCTTTAGGATGTATCCAACGTGCATCAACATCAAACAAAGGTAATGATTTTTGACCGGTTAAATCAAGTTTATCATGCCAATCAAATAGGATATTGATTTTTTCTTCATCAGATATCTTATTATTATATAAAAACTTTTTAGCAGGCTTTCTCAGTTGTTTAATCTCTTTTTTTGTTAGTTCTTCAACCATATAATGTTTAATTAACAAGTGAATGTCTTTTCTTTTAATGGTATTAAAAGGAGAATTACAAGCCATCATAATCGTTCCATCACTTGATACGTGATAAAAACTTGATAAGTCCATATTTTGTGCAACAATTAATGTAAAACTTAGAATTAATTGATAGATACAATTATAGATATTTTTATACTCTCTAATACTACGATCACTGGGCGTTATTCCACCACACAAAAATTGATAAAATGAATTGACCTTTGATTCAACTGATAATGGAATACTGCTTACAATTTTATCAATTGAACCTAAAAACATTAATTTAATCATATTTTTTAAATCCCATGGATTACGACCAGTATTTTTATCAACACGTTTAATATCAAAGAATCTGAATGTACCATCAACAATTTCAGATGCAATGACTAATTTATTTAAGTGATCTTCAAATTCCCAATTTGGATACAGAATAGATAAACCGGCAAGATTAGTATTATACATTTAAATCAACCCATTTTCTCTCTTAAAATTTAAATTATGCTTCAAATATTAATTTTTAAAATTATATTAAATAACTTTTGATTTATATTTTATATAATAAAATACTATTAACTAAAATCATATATTTCATGAAAAAAATGTTATATTTTTGTTTTCTTTAGGACTTTTCTTAATTTTATTTCTTCACCATCTTCAGGTTGAATATAATCAAAACCGGGACTGTCCAGTAATAAGTTTATAATTTTTTGTAATACTTACTGTGGGCACAATCCTGGAAAAAAATAATGAATACAATCAATAAA